>JAJZFJ010000001.1 GCA_021805395.1 bacterium | reverse complement strand
TCATAATGTCTACTTCTTTGGTGAATTTGATAGATTTCTCGTTAAGATTGGTCGATGATGCGCAGAGCGAAAATGCACATTCGTGCATTTTCGCAGAGGTGGATTTTCACATCAGGGTTGGGTGAGGGCTCTGGATCCTGATGCCAGGGGGTATCGGCACAATGCGAGGAGGGGTGACAGCACCTACCTGGGCGAGGTGGGTATAGTACGAGCCATGAAGAGACGAGGTTTGGTCCTTTGTAGTGGCTTATTGGGAAATAGTCAAGCACGTACAGTTAGTATTACATCCATCCAAGAACACAGGAGGATTCTATCATGAGTCAAGCAGTCTCATACTGGAAATAACTTTTCAACTTGAACCCTAGTCTAGAGTCACAGTTACATGGAAATATGCCAGTGGAATTAATGTTTGGAATGGTTGAGTAGATAGGCGGAAGGCTATGGGTACAATCATGATAATGTTACAGCATTGTTCATTTACAATAAGCTGTGGGCAATAATTCCCATTGAATACACCGAGGCCATAAGAACTTAGACCGAGACATCTACTCGATGAAGCATCTGGTTTCCTTCGGTAATGATTTATTTAAGCCATCTGAATAACGGCGTATAGATGGAAAACCGAATGTTAACAAAATCAACTAATAAAATAATATTAGCAAAACACTTGACAAAATTGCGGGGGGGGGTAGAATGTATAAGCATGCTTTGATGCATGACTATTCAAAGATGATTGCCAGAATGAATTGGCTTTCAAGGAGTGAAGGTTAATGTCCACACTTAAGAGCTTTATGTTATCTATGTCTCTTGGATTATTGTTCACGACTGGTGTTGTTATGGTTATGCCAGCTAACGCTGCTTTAGTAAGTCTAACATGTGGATCTGGTTGCAATCAGAAGAGTGATTGCCAAGGATGTTGTGATAAAGCTTGCTGCCCACAGGGTGATTCATGTGATAATTCAGGTAATCAAGCATGCTATGCAACATGTCCAATTACTGCACCTGCTCAATGATTCTCTGTTAATAAAGGAGAGTTATAAACAACCATACGATTATTCTCTTATGAAGGTAGGTTACCAAAATGCTCAAACGGTTTAATCATTCGCCTCGGATTGTCATTGCTGGTTTTTGTGTTGGAATCATGATCGCGATTGGAATCTACCTTCTTCTTTACCCTACACATTTTAGTGAAAGTGCGGCTGAAGCTCATCATCTCGGTGTATCACCGTCTGCATATATCACAGCGAAACAGCTTTGGAAAGAGCACTGTCAATTAGGTAAACCTTTATCTGATTCTGATTTTCAAAGTGCGGTTAATCTCACGCGATATCATAATTCTCATCATAACGGCTGGAGTATTCGTGTGCGAGCAGTGGAGGCACTTGCCGCTGCTGCAGGGACACATAATAGTGCAGCAGCTACGACAGTTGCACAAGGATTGATGTCTGACCCAAATGGTATAGTGAGACAACGTGCATTAGGGACTTTATGGCATCTTAATCCAACTCAAGGAAGACAGGATGCACTTAAATCTCTGCATGATCCCAATCAGTATGTACGCAGAATAGCACACCTGTTGCTGGATCCATCTCACTAGACTGGAGGAAATACTCAATGCATAGAAATGGTTTCTCACTTATAGAGTTATTAGTTGTGCTGGCAATAATAGCAATTCTTGCTGCCCTCCTGTTTCCGGTTTATGCTCAAGCTAGATTTCGTTCTTATGGGACTGTTTGTGCAAGCAATCTTCATCAATTAGGGATTGCAACTCAACTTTATTGTTCGGATTACGATGGAGGATTAATGCATGCTGTTGATCCCTATTCACGAACTCTCATTGCTGCAGATGTAATGACAATGCCTCGTTCAGATATTGCTGCATTCATGAAACTCCAAAGCTTGTTGACTGTGCTAAAACCCTACGTAAAGAATGCGGAGACATATCATTGTCCTGCTGATCGGGCAATGGAATATTTTGACACAGATGAACCCCTATTCACACACTATGGAAGTAGCTATACTTACACCTGGTATCCTGCTCTACTCAGTATGACTCCATCTCAATTTAAGCAGCCATCGTCTACTTTGTTGATGAGTGATGGGGATGATTTTCATGGGCATACCATCTACTACATTACAGCAAGGTTGAATGAACTGTTCATGGATTTTCATGTTAAAAATGTTACACAAGAATATAGACAGAACTCAGAATGGTTCCCAGCTAATGTCATCCAATAAGAATACTAATAGATTCAGAACAAGCTTTGAATGGGGATTAGTTTTAGTAACTGTATCTCTTTGTGCTATTATGATCTGGGGTTTTGCTCAAAAAATCAAAATAAATCTTAAGTCATATAGGATTCCATCTCCGGTGAAATTAGATATACCTAAGTTGCTAGTTATGGGTAAAAAATATCATATTCTATGTGGAAAAATGTCTGATCCTGTGGTAGTAGTCGAATTTGCGGATTATCAATGCCCACCATGTGGCTATGCATTCCAGACAATGCCAAATATTCTCGCGAAGTGTTCTAAGAAGGTGTGTGTGCTATTTCGTAATTTCCCACTCACAGCCATTCATCCTCATGCATATTCTGCTGCGTGTGCAGCTGAAGCTGCATATGAGCAAGGAAAATTTAAGGCTATGCATGATTACTTGTATAAAAATCAGACAAATTTATGTAGATCATCATACATAGATGAAGCTACAAAATTGAATTTAAATATTGCAAATTTCAAGAAAGCACTTGGAACATCAGCAGAAAAAATAGTCAATCGTGACATGGTTGATGCAAAAACATTGGGTATTCCAGGTACTCCTACATTTATAGTATGTTTGCAAAATGGTCAAATCTGGCAATTGCAAAATTTAAGTCAATTGCCAGACTTTTGCAACAGAGGTTAGGAATAATGTTTAACGATATATTTCTACTTTGTGATATATGAACAATTTGCATATTATATTAGCCATGAATTGATTCCATCCATTGAAACTGTGTATATACTATTCAAAAAAATTTCATTCTTAGAATAGTTGCTGTTTACTGAATGGACAAAGGGTAGTATTAGTCTGTTTCTTCTCTACAATCATTTCAAAATTTGAGATTATATTTCCTCTGCACTGCCCGTTACCTTTCCAACTCACAAGAAGTCGTGGAGAATGCGAGTTGTTTGGATAGCCGAACAACGCAGGAAGGTTTGCAGATATCGGATACCCGTCCCTGAAGCCCGCGGAATGAATTCCTCGGCTAGGGGTGCTACGCACCGAGCGTCCTTCGGAGGCTACGAGAGCGGTTTGCTTTGTGGTGTTTGCGGACAGTTTACGGGGAAGCCAGTCGTGTTAAACCTCTCTTCGCGCTGTGGTACGACCCTTCCCTTGCCGTGCGCTACGCTTGCTAACGGAGGGTGGGGTGAGGACTTTGGATCTTGTTGCCAAGTACTAACGGCAGAATGCATGAGGGGAGTGCAGCAATTACAAGTGTAGGGTGGGCAGAGTACGAGCTATTGCGGCTGAGGATTAATTGCTTTAGAGTGCCTAAATGCAAAGTAGCAAACTCAATAAGGAGTACAGTCATACACATCTTATCCTTGAAGGGAGGATGGTCATACAGCTGACGCTCAATTTTAATCTCATACTTTGTAATATGTACCATCTAAGTCAACGAACTTTGAATCAAGTCTAGTCTAGAATATTGTTTAATGCAATTTGACATAGTTAGCATAAGATGTTATACTAATTTCGAGAATATGTCAATTCTCAAATTTCTTTTCAAGGAAGATAGGCATATGAAGATACAACGAGCGATTCTCTCTATCTCTTAATTTCATTTTCACTGCGATGTCATGCAGATAATGTTTCATTATCATGCAATCCTTCTTCTGGTAAAGCTATATTAGCAGTCCAGGCGACAGGAGTTTATACAGCGAATGTACCTGCTGATAATATAGCAGAATTAGAACTTTCTATTTCCCCTACAACCGGTATCGCACAATATCCTACTTTCATTACTACATATGCGGCAAGACCTATTGCATATATAATAAATGGTGGTCCGACTGGAACAATCAGTATGAGTGCCTCACTTACTGCTGGACAATATACATTGACCGGTATAATCGAAGAAATACCAACCAATGTAACTCCACCGATTCCATCCTTTGATGTGGCACAATTAAATATCAATGTTACTCCTAATAATGTTGCACCCAATCTAGATCCACAAGGTGGGCCGAGCGTTCCTTGAGTTTAGTTTCTCATTACCCTTTCCCCCTTATTACAGCTGTAGTATAGGGGGAAGAAATTAAGTTGTACTTACTAGGATAGTTCAATACTTTCATGGGAAATGGTGCAGACTAATAATTTCAGAAATATTTAATAGCATAAGAGGTTACAGGAGTCCAGCTGTGTGTATCTTTAACAATTCGTTAGTGAAGTTTGTTATAGTGGCATGTATGATTCAAGTCTCATCCAAAGCTGTATGGGCTCAGAATACAACTCCAGACAAACTTGACTCAGATGCACATTTGCAGCGGGAAGTGACTATAAGTGCGGCTCCTATTTCACTGTCTGATCTATGTTCCAGGCTAAGCATCCCGGGATGCCAACTCCAGGCAGCTGATGGATCTCGAAATCAGCTACTTCAGATCAAACTTGTGAACAGACCTGTTTGGCAGGTGATGCGTGCAGTAGCACATCTCATTCCTGGAGTCTGGGTTAAGAACACGCAACATTCAGGTTTTGTCTTTGAAGCTTCTGAAACTGTAGCACAGCATGAGCGGGAATGGTGGAGGCTGTATGACAGTCTTGTGTCGAGAGCTTCAGGAGAGATTGGCAGTAATATTGTTCAAAATCTCACAGCACCAATACCCAATATCAAACCAGCCAACATCTATGTGGCAAACTATCTTCATTTCCTCTCGATTTTTCATCAGTTACCGCAGCCGTTCATTCAAAATATATCCATGTCGGAAAACCTGGATGCATTTTTACAATATCCGTCTCAGGCGGTTGTTGCAGCGACCAATTCTCCAGAAATTTTGCCACTAAGCAGCATTCCTGGAAGTGCAAAATCAGTACTTATCAATAAAATACATAATGCATATCAGAATTCAGGAGATCCGCCTAACTTTCCTGCCAATCCTTTTATCGAATTTCAGCTTACAGGACAATCTATCTCTATTCAGGAGATTCTCAAAGATGGATCTTTACTAAATCTCACAGGGTTCACTCCTGTGGTTGCAGTTAGTACATACATGTCCGAATATTTGAATCCATATGCTGATGATACGGAACTTCTAATTCAGTATCCCAAAACTTTTCCTCATCTCATGCAGGAGCTTGCTGTCTATCAGCATAGTTCAGTTTGGAAAAACACTCTTATATATGCAAGTCATGATTCAGGAAAATTAACTTTAACTCCTCCCATTAACAGAGCGGAAAAACTTGCTTGGCTATCCCACAATACTGGCATGCAGTATGTGGCAGATTACTTCGCTGAACCATCCGTTCCCATGACACAAGCTGATTACAATAAGCCTGTTTCAGGTGGAATAGATACCCAGCTCAACCTGATTGCAAGTAAAAATGATGCTAGTTGGCATAAACAGAGTGATGGCATTATTCTGGTGAGAGATAATCGCTGGTATCGAGATGATCGGATCCAGGTTCCGTTGGCTGTTCTGGCGAAGATGTGGAAGATGGTTCATAAAGCAGAACAACAGATTACCCCTAAAACATCCCCAGCCGATGCGGTGCGAGTAAGGGAGAATCTGCAGTTGCAACTGGAATCCTATGCTTTCAGAAAGTTAACTCCCCTCCAGCTAATGTATGGCTTGCGGTTTTATGTGCTACATCAGAGTGCAGATGGTTTTGCACAGCGAGATGCAAGATACCCATACAGACCATTCGCGGGTATCGTAAAAAACATTCTCCTGAATGAGCCAATCCTGAAACTTTACAATTCGCTGTTACCACAGGCGCGTAACGCTATTCTGTCCACAGGCATTTCAATTTTTGCACTCACACCAACCCAGCAACAGCTCGCCATTGTATGTGCCCCAAATCTGGTATACCACCAGCAGAGAATTCAGAGACAAGGTGACATTTTTATAAACATGACTGCTAGTCAGCCTCAGATATTTGCGAGCTCAATTAGAAACCCTGGAGCAAATACACTTTGGCAAAAGGGCATTTTGTCTGACTATCTATTCAGCTTTCATTTGAGTGGCCATCAATCTTAGATAATATAATTAACTTCACGTGAGCCAGTGCTCGCCATTCGCTGGCGCTCATTAATGGAGGGGGAGAGTGCGGATTGGTAGGTGTGTGGGTTTTGCTGTATTCGGCTGTGCCGGACGGGTTGAAACCCATGCCAGAAAACCTCTCCCCGCATCTGTTGATGCGACCCTCCCCTCGCCATTCGCTAGCGCTCATTAAGGGAGGGTGGGAGTGCGGGTTGGTAGGGTGTGTACAGTGAGCGCGATTTGCTGTATACGGTTGTGCCGGACGGGTTGAAACCCATGCCAGATAAACCTCTCCCGCATCTGTTGATGCGACCCTCCCCTCACCATTCGCTAGCGCTCATTAAGGGAGGGTGGGAGTGCGGGTTGGTAGGTGTGTATAGACCGGGGTACATCCTTTACAAAATTGACTGAGTACATCCTTTACACATTGACCGGGTACATCCTTTACACTTTCAATCTAAAATAGAGGGCAAGGAGGGTCAAACCTATGCCAGATAAACCTCTATCGAGTAGGTAGGGCCATCGCTGACCCCACCTCTCACACCACCGTACATGCGGGTCCGCATACGGCGGTTCACCACGATTTACGAATAGA
>JAJZFJ010000276.1 GCA_021805395.1 bacterium | reverse complement strand
GTACATTTGTATAGTCGTTGCGGAGTATCTGTGGAGTGTTTGCGGAGTCGTTGCGGAGTATCTGTGGAGTGTTTGCGGAGTCGTTGCGGAGTATATGCGGAGTATATGCGGAGTCTATTTCATCCATAGTAGAACCAATTTTGCGCCTTCGCGTATCAGATGGGTAGAGCTTTCTGGAGCGATGAACAGGAACAGATTGCTCCATATGCGTAAAAAAAGTGGGGATGAACGACACCACTCCTTCCATTACCTGAATGGCGCCTAGATGTATAAGTGCATCTCGCAGACTATTCCATGCTTTAGGTCCCAGCTCCACATTACGAGACGCACGAACTTCTTTCTCTGTGAGACCTGGTGTGCACGATCTATCCTCCACAAGTAAATGAAGACCAAGAACTGCCAAGCGTGATTTTGGCGATAGTGCACGAATTTCAGATGTTTCCAATAGTTCTCTAAGCTCTTTACACATTCCAGTAACCAATATCCTTTCAAATAAAAAAACAGCATTGCAGAGTATCGCCATGCTGCATGAACCTAATTCAGTTTGTTTGAAGCAAAACGTGATGCAACAGGCACTTCTCGTATCTTGAGATCTAACAGCTCCCCAGATAGTCGAAACTGGAGAGCAGCTTTAATACCATCAGTATGATTGATGTATGCTAGAGATATGTCTCTGCGAATATTAGCAAGCACATCCTCCAGAGCTTGGCGAACCTCTGTCTCATTCTGACCTCCAATAAAAATCACTCCTGCTCCATTCGAGCTCAGATAAGTGCATTCAAACGCGCGTATTCCAGCCATCTCCTCATCTGTAACCTGATACGATTCCCCCATTCTCATAAGCTTGCCATTAATGCGAACATATGTCACGCATCTCTTATTCTCACTCATCTTCCACCCCTCTGTTTGCTCTATGTGCAAGCAGCATTCTCACAGATCGGCTGAAACCATGCAACACAAACATATCGCTCCAGTAACTTGCATCAGTATCAGTGATATTTGGATCACTAAATACCATTGCTCTAAAATCCGCGTCATGATAGCTCGCAAACGCTTCCTGCACTCGTGGATCCATTAACATGGATGTGATTTTCATTGTGAACCTCCCATCCATGTGAGCAGCGAAACGCCACATCCCAGGTGCAAAATCTGAACCCGGGTGCAGCGAGGGTTACGCACCAACCACGCGTAGAGACGTGAGGCCTCTAGCGTGGTGATGGAAATGGTAATAGCTGAGTTGGGTATCATTGCGGTTCCCCCAAGTTGGCAGCATATTCCTTAAGTTTGGGGTCCGGTATTTTCATTGCACGTGCAAAATTCTCATCAGAACGCACCGCATGCTCTTCGCTCAAAACGAATCGCATGAATTTGAGTGCCTGGTGCTTAATCTTAAGTCTCTCCAATTTATTCAACCATGCGATCTCAGTTCCGGAGTGGTTTCCATCTGCCCTCTTTGTTCCGCTTGTAGATGTAGGTTTTGATTGCGCTTGAGCGATAGGAGCAGCTGTGGCATCATCCTCCGCCATCTCTTCTAGGCTAGTGGCACCAACGTTCACTGCATCTCTCAATGCTCTCGCTTTTGCCCGCGTCTCTGCCATCCTTATCAAGCAAGTTCGCATAGGAGGCGCCACGTTATCTGGGGCAGCGTCCCCTATCCCAGTGAAAGTGCACAAGCCCGCATCTTTACAAATCACCACAACTATTGCGCGCACTATCGCAACGAATTTATTCTCAGCAGTAGGAATTTGAAGCAACTCAGTTTCCACAGTATGCAGCCCATTTTCATGAGCCATATCCAGCAGGCCCGCGTAGAGGACAAAGGTTTTGCCCTGGCGCTCAACCATAAACTCTTTTTTCATTTTCCACCTGCCTCAAAGATCATCTTGCCAACCATGCATAGCATTACAATAATCGTAACAGAGCAAACTGATAGCGTGTAGCATAGCATTCTCAGCTGCCTAATTTGGAAGAGAGTTCGAGATTGATTCACTTTCAGCTGAATCAATTCTGAGAGGATCAGGTCGGTCTGATGAACGGAGGGGCGTTGCGATGAGTTGAATTTCTCCATGTCCACTGACCAGCGAATAGGATCATTCATTCCGTTTTTCCTCCATTTTGGCTCATATAGAGAAAATAGGATGCAGTCTTCAAATGCATATGAGCATCTATCAGCTGCTGTTGAGGTGAACAGTAAAATTCCAGAAGATCAGAAATTCGCACAATCTCATCCAGATACTCACATTTGTCGAGTACTGTATTAGCATCGATGTGGCATATCAGAACGTCAATTTTTGTCTGAATTCCCATCCAATGTGACGATTCCTGATGAAGCTCTTTGATCAATTCTAGAGCTGTCGAAAGTGCCTTTTTTGCACTTTCGAGGTAATCGGGTATAATGTACACGGTCAATACGAGGTTTCCTTTCAGGCCAGGAGGGTCCAGCTCCTGGCCCATTTTATTTGTGTTTTGTCTTCGTTTTTCGTAGATGCCCGGCTGACCCAGTTTTATAAAAGTCAGCCATGCTGCAATTGTAGATATGCGCCAAACGCTCTGCTAGGTAAAAACTGCACCCACCTCCACGCTTGGCACGCTTAACATAACCCACACAGACCCCCAACCGCTTAGCTACCGCTTCGTCAGTTAAACAATCCGCGTGCTCCAATTCCCACTCCTTTCATGTTCGATTGATAATATTGTAACACGTAGTATTACTATTTGTCAAATATTGTTAGACATTGGAGATAAAATTTTATGTTCTAGAAGGTCATCCAGAGATATTCCATAGGTTTTGCATACAGCAGCTATAGTGTCGGCGTATGGGCGTAGAGTCCCATGTTCATACCGACTCAGGTTTTGGTAATGACATCCTATGAGAGATGCTGCTTTTCGAAGGGATAAACCGGCAGAAAGACGAGAATTCTTCAACTTATCAGGCGAAATTTTGTATTGTGTATTCACCTAGTAAGAATATCATATTTCCTGAATGATGTCAAACATAGTTTTACAAATGTAGTATTATGACTTTGTTGTTAATTGTAATACCTAATGTTACAATTTTAAGCATAAGGAAAATAGATATGGGGTGATATGTCGAAATTTGGTGAATGGTTGTATGATGCACGCAGACGAGCAGGGCTTTCTCAAGAAAAATTGGCAGAGAAAGCCGACGTTTCTAAAAACTACATCTCTATTATTGAGAGAGATCACCCACATCCTGTGTCTGGGACGCTTCCATCACCGTCAAGAAAAGTGATTGTTGCGCTCGCTTCCGCTTTGGGTGAACCAGAACAAATTGCATTGCAATTGGCAGGCTATTCATCTGAAGAAACATATTTTGAAGGCGAAGATCAAGATAAATTGATAGCATTTTATGGAGATATGAGCCAATCGGATAGAGAAGCGGTATTAACCATGGCTCAAACTCTCTGGCAGAAGCGCCGTGAACGAGAGCTTATCCAGGGCAAAACATTACCAAAGCAGGAGTCCACCGATGAATAGCTGGATGGAAGAGATCGCAGAATTGTGCAGGGAGTATTTTAGTGAGCATGGAGTAACATCTAGCGGACTAGATGGATGGCATAGAGTTGCAAATAGTATCAATGTAGAGTTGCACCATGGTTTCTCCAAACGTTCGCGCGGCTGCCTATTTGATGATATAGTCATTGCACATGCTCCCGATCAAGCAAATCTGCATAAAGTATGCGCACATGAGCTAACTGAAGCGCTCTTACGAACTGAGACCGCAATTCCCCCATTTCAAATACCTAACAATATGATGGATCCACATCATATGATCGCTCTCAATATGGAGACATATAGTTGAACAAAGCGATTAAGTATGGGATGTATGGTTTCTTTGGGTTCGTGGGGCTTTCAATTCTGCTCGGTGAATGCGGTTATCTCGTTGGAGATAAAAATGCTCATCTATCCCAATCTAAAGCTACTAAAATAACTCATGCGAAAATGGTAAGTACAAATGAGCCATCTTCTTCCATTCAGGAGCCATTGCCTAAATTACGTTCCTTTGTAATAGGGGATAAGTTTACAATTCAAGGAACATTTCCATGCCATTTATGGCCGTCCTATGAAGCAATCCACAAAAACGATATTCTTATGGACAATTACAATGGTAATCATATTGAACGATATATTTCATATCGGCACACTGTCGTCTTACCTGTCAATACACCAGGAACAGTTATCAAATGGGTTAAAAGAGATCAATTTGGATCTGTAGCAGTAATGCTGAAAAATCATCTACTAATAGGGTGGGTTCATGCTTATCACATGCAAGCGCATGATAAGAATGTAATAGGCTATGGATCATGATGAGCCGTCTTTCCGTCACAGCAAATCACAACAAGCTTTAAATATTCTTCAAATGATTACAATTTACTTCTGAGGGTTTCAGAGGAGGCTAAACGAGATAATAAACTGATCTCTTCGTTCATCCATTTCCAGATATTCGGGCACTCATAAACGTAGACAAATTTGGCTTATTTTGATGAAGGCGTTCGCAACGAAGAGGCCAGGGGTTCGAATCCCCTCAGCTCCATTTTAATTGTATGATAATTTCCGTATTGTTAGAGAATACAAGAAACAAACCAGATACTTTAGTAATGTATTAAGATTATTGCTTTGATGTAATTCCTATAGTAATATCATCTTGTTTCATACCAACAATTTCACATAAATCCTTCATTGCCTTAATGATAGTAATTGCTGATTTATTGGTATCAATATACACTTCTTTATCATCCCATCTATAATTAAATGGGAATTTTAATGCATACCCTTTCATTGTTTTAGGGCTTATCAGTAAATATTTGCCCAAATCTAATGGGCGTTTTTTATTTTCGCAAATCCAGATTAATAATTCTTTCAATATTTGTTTCCATTCTGTAACCTTAACTCTATATTCATTACCAATTACCAAAAATATTGGCTTCATACCAGTCACATTTCCTGTCGTACTTAGAGGACAGATGATACTACCTTTTGGAAATTGAGAAAGATATGGATTAGCAATGATTTGCATATCACTGGGTTTTTGGGTGGTTACATATTGCGGAATGTCTGCTTGGGTGGATTCGGATTTCGTCGAATCTGAAATGTTCACATTCATTATTATCTGGGAGTTGTTAATGAGTAGTGAGTTCATCACTCTCACAATATCTTGTTCTGTAAAACATGATAGACCTTCTGCATGTTGAAGGCCATATTTAATCGATCTTATAATTCCAGATGAAGGATTTCTCAAACTTGTTCTAATCTCGGATTTGAGTGTTTGAAGCCTAATTTTATTTTCGACCAAATTTTCCGACACAGATTGATATGATAAGATATCTAGTAAATCTATGAATTCTTCTTGAGCAATTCCCATTTTAAGAATTACTTTATCAGATGGTTCAACATTATTTAAATTCACATCGTATAAATGCCATTCTAAACCATTCGTCAACACCGTCCATCTTCTGCCGTTACTATGTGCGTAATTACATGCCTGGGTTGCATCTTGTGAAGTTAATGGTGATCCTTGTGCTTTCACTTCAATGAACCATGGAAATGATATATTATCTTGATCTCGGACTCTATTACCAAGGATCGTATAATCTGGATATTTGCCGCTATTCTTCTGGTGAGATTGTATGCTTATGTCTTCTGGTCTATATCCAATAGCTAGTAGAAGTGGAGTGACAATAAAGTTACAAACATTGGCTTCACTAATCTCATCAACCTGAGCAGTATATTTACGAACTCCTTCAACCGCTTCCAGTTTCAGCATACGTTATTTCTCCACATTTATGATTTATCCAAAATACTCCCTAGAATGAATGATGCATGTGCATCATATCTAAAAATAGACGATATGCCTGAATAAAGCAATAGTGCTTCTTAAATTTCGAAAGTACATCGTAAGTATCATCAAGATATTACAGCATATAATCCTTATCATTCTGTTAGATTTAGTCTACTCACTTAAACTGAAATGTGCCTTAACTCATAGACAATCAGTTCTCCCAGGTTGATTCCTGAGTTAAAAATACTCAAAACTGGTCAAAGTATGGGTTAAAAGCTTCTCCAGTGCCCCTCATCTAATGATCAACTAATGATAGGACTGTATACTCACACTCTAAGAGTCTGTGTGCGAGACATTTTGATGCGACTTTAGATTGTTACAGTTTTACAATGTTGTATGCTCACTGAGGCGATTTTCTGGTGAAGAGGTCGCAGTTATGGTGAGGAAAGGAAAGATAAGATTATGCTTCGTTCAATGTTTTCACCCACACGTAACCACGTAGTCCCTGCTGGCTTGTTAAGTTTGAGTGTTTTAATGATTCTCATAGTTTCCAGTTTCTCTATCTGCAATGCACAGGAGCAGAATGAGATCAACATGAAAAGCTTCTCACAAATAATGGTGGATGGAACAATGAAAGCCAGCGCGGTGATCAGTTTTAAACCAGCGTCCTATTATGATGTGATCAAGGCAAACTATCCCGATCTCTATGTACTTTTTCGGGATGTGATAAGCAATGGCCATTCGAGATGGGAAGTGAACCGGGATTCTGTGCACATCGCCGCTAACGACGCTTCACAAACCATCAACTTAAAAATGAATGTCCTGGGAGCAGCCTATTGTAAAGACAAACAGTGGCGTGTGGATCTTAGCAAAGGTGAATCACTCATCACGCAGGCAGGGAGAAAGGTCATCACTTCTGTAGTGGGTATTAACTCCGCTGGTGTGATGGTGAACGATACCAATACTTACGTTTTACCTGCAGGAGCATCGGATATCCATGTGGATACAGACGATCGGGTACTTGCATACGATATGCCTGCTCCTCATGGAAAGGGCAATCCTCAGATCAATCTCGATCTTCTGTATCACAAAGATATCATGACCTGCGCCTACAAAGTGTATGCAGATCCTACCATAGAGAATGGACAGTACTGGGCTGCGAAAGCCATTATTCGTAACACTGGTACCGCACCAATGTACAATGTTAAAATCTCTTACAGCATGGGGCAGTATGCCGATAGTGCCTCGCCAGATACCTACTCTTATGTAATGCCGGGCGGTGCTGTGGTGGACTGCTACTATCCGCTTATCTCTCAGGAGGTGGCAACATTCAAGACAGAAAACCCTGCTCACCTCAACATCACCTGTACGTATGAGGATGCACATGGACATACCCACTCTGAGCAGCATACCAAGCTGATCTCCCTGCTTGGCATCAACCAGTTCGTATCTTCCAACCTCACAGCCGACCAGGTGCAGATGACAAATGTGGTCAGCAACTGGATGGATATGAACAACAACGCTCCCTTGCTTGCAGCCTATGTTACCAAAACAGATGACCCTGTGAAGCAGTTTGCAGGATATATTAGCGAACTAGCAGGAGGAGTGGAAGCTGCGGGCAGCGATAAAGATGCACTCACATGGCTACAGGCAGCCTATAATATGGAGCTGGTGAACAATATTGTTTACCAAACTCCTTCAGGCTTTTTCGATGGCACGCATGAAGTGCAGGATGTTAAGTTTCCAAGGGATACCCTGCGTGCAAAATCTGGTACCTGTATAGATCTCGCCATTCTGTACAGTTCACTGGCTGAGTCTGTTGGTTTGAATGCCAGTTTGATGCTGGTGCCCGGACACTGTTTCTCGGTAATTACATTGCCAGGCGGCCAGATGGTAGGGATCGAAAACACTGGACTAGGGGGTGGAGATCAGAGACAGGGCTTTCCATGGGCATTAAAGTTTGGAACCCAGGAGCTTCAGAAACACCTGCAGGATGGCCGTTACTATCTGATCAATATCGACAAAAACCAGGGAATCTATAACATCACACCTCCTAACCTTCCGCCTGTAGATACCAACTTCCTTACAGAATGTGGAATTAGAAGAGCACATTACGAGGCAGACCAGCCTGCACTGGGTAGAGGAGATGGGAATGGTGGCAATAACGGCGGACTATCACCCGAAGTAGCTGGCAATGCATCTGGAGCAATGGCCGACAGTTATGCTGGTACCTGGACTGGTGCTGTGGATGGAAAGCGTCTCAAGATTACCTTCATCCAGCATGATATCTATCTTGACGGAAAGGTTACCGTTACCACAGCCGATGGTGAAATTGCGGAAGGGAAGTTTCGCAATGTGAAGATAACCAGTGGCGACCATGTCTCAATAGACTGTCGAGTAAATATGAACGGACATGCCTACTCTTTATTAATGGAAGGCAGCAGGAATAGTGGCAACATAAAAGGTGAGATAACCATTATTCAACGTGGTGCTTTTGATGTCCCCCTCTCAACCCATAAGTTTCGATGGGTAATGGGATACACTGGCAGCTAAGCAGTTTGTAACTGTTACTAATCGGTATTGAGGGACTGGAAGCATTCTGGTCCCTCATTCTACATATAGCTGCCAGACATGCCTTTCTGCTGAACGTACCCGTGCAGTTGTCAGAACGGGTTAAAACCAACGACTGGCAAGTACCGTCCACCTACGTTGACGAAATGCCGGTACTGTAAACTGTACGGAGAATTTGTTATTGGGCACGTTACCCCATTGGGGAAATCCCTGTTGCAAAGCAACTCGCCTCCGTCACCTGCGCAGGCCGATGTGTTTGACCATAAATTGCCCGGATTGCCCTCACCCTACCCTCTCCCACAAAGGGTACATCTCGCGATACAAACTGCAAAGCCTATGCCCCCTTTGCAGGCGAGGGAACGGAATTACACCCTCCCTTAATGAGCGCTAGCGAATGGCGAGGGGAGGGTCGCGACGACTGTCGCGGGGAGAGGTGCCGCAGGCAAGGAAGCGGTACATACATCCCACTAGCCGAAACGAACCAGTAACCATGCTATCGTGTCCAACCCACGGAGGTGGGCTTTGGGATCTCAGCACGGTACTTCAGTGCCGTGCAGACGACGACTGTCTCGCGCAGAGGTGCCGAAGGCAAGGAAGCGGTACTTACAACCCACCAGCCGAAACGAACCAGTAACCAGGCTATCGCGTCTAGTCCACGAAGGTGGACTTTGGGATCTCAGCACGGTACTTCAGTGCCGTGCTGACGACGACTGTCTCGCGCAGAGGTGCCGAAGGCAAGGAAGCGGTACTTACAACCCACCAGCCGAAACGAACCAGTAACCAGGCTATCGCGTCTAGTCCACGAAGGTGGACTTTGGGATCTCAGCACGGTACTTCAGTGCCGTGCTGACGACGACTGTCTCGCGCAGAGGTGCCGAAGGCAAGGAAGCGGTACTTACAACCCACCAGCCGAAACGAACCAGTAACCGGCTATCGCGTCTAGTCCACGAAGGTAGACTTTGGGATCTCAGCACGGTACTTCAGTGCCGTGCATCATGCACACCGCATAGTCTGTGCCCCCTATATAGGCGAGGGAGTCAGAGTCTGTCAAATATGAAAGCAGGTGCTGTCAACACAGGTTCTTGCCATCTTAGCTTGCATCCTCCTGTGAGGTATCAGATACCCGAAGTAGTGTCGAATCCATATCAGTTGGGGTGCGTAATAGTGTTTGCATACTATTAAGCTCCTTAGTTCGCCTGATAATCTCAGCTTCGGCAACTTTAGCATGGTTAATCATAGCAGGGCTAATATTTTTTAATCGGTACAAGCGTTGGATTGCAGGAAGATCTGACTGAATACCCAAATACTGATATGCTCTCAGGATAGCCTCAACAAATGCTGGCGTCTTCTGTACGCCTTTAGCATTTAGATACCGATTTAAAATTCTATGGTGCGAGGCATCAATGAATGGGATAGCAGGATTATGAGCTAAAGAAAGCAGCTTTGTGGTTATATTCAAGATATCTTTGTGTACGTCAGTCATTAAAAACTTATTTCGACTCTGGTTGAGTGCCTCAATCAGAAATGGCAAGGTGCCGAGATCCTGATTTTGAATGACTATACTGAAATGTTTTGTGAAATTCTGAGGCAGTCTATAATCACTTCTAACCAATACGCTAAAAATAATAAGAAATGAAAAAAAAGGCAAATGTTGAAATGAATAAAAATGCCCGAACTTAGCAGCATTCTGCCCTGCAACCATCAAATACACATTCCAGATAAGAGATAAAACCTCTAACCCAAGCACCAAAGCAATACCCACAACTACAGAAATTACCATTTTATGAGACAACAGGATATGACGATAAAAGTCTCTCTTTAGCTTTTCATAAGTAATAAAACTATAAACAAGGCTAAAATCTGTTAGATTCTTCCTCTCTCCACCTTCTTTTGGAAATCCATTCACACATCCTGAATTTACAACTGGTGGACTTTCTGATTGATTATGTCTATCTAGCCGCAAAAACGTCCTCATAGTTTAAAATCATAAATAGTTTCCTCTTTCTACCTTCAATCGCCTACTCTACACCGAGCACCACACGCTCCGCTTCGCTCAGTTGCTCACGAGTTGAAGTCAGGAGGTAGCGTGCCTGATCCAGCTGCTGGTTATTGGATCGTCTTGTGAAGTATCCATGCATCGCACGGCGAGGTTTATCTGTGGTGTTTAAAGTGCCACCATGCCATGTGTGGGCGTTAAATACGACCACGTCACCGGCTTTTCCTAACGCCAGAACCTCATCTGGATGGCGTTGCTGCGTATCTGCAAGCTCACTGGAAGGAGATCCCAGTTTGAGATGAGAGCCAGGGACTATTCGTGTAGCACCGTTGTAAGGCGTAAAGTCATCCAGCATCCAGAGAGAGTTGCAGACCTCGTTTCGAATTGTGGAGGTTCGTGCACCATAGTCTGCATGAAGAGCTTGCAACCCCATTCCTGGCAATGCTGCCCGTGCATTAAGTGAGGAGAGTTTAAGGTCACCTTCCAGCACAAGGGCAATCGCTGCCAGCACTCGAGGGTGGGATAGCAGCACATGAAACATCGTACCCTTGTTAATCAGGTTGGCCAGCCTGTCAGTGCCAGCTTCCTGGTGAACCTCCTTGCCGGCTTCTTCCCCCTCTTCCTGTAATAGCGCATGAAGCCGGGCATTGACTTCATCCACCTGCTCTTGTGTCAGAATTCCATGCAGGTGCAAATAACCATTTGTAAGCAGCTGGTTTCGCTCATCTATCGAGAGCGTTTGGTCGGTAACTCCGAGAGTGACAAGTGCATCATGAATATTCATGATTAGTCTCCAATGCTGAAACAGTTGTTTATGAACTATACCCAATCCTGACCATTTAAAGCTTAGATATAACCAAATTTGCTTTGTATATTTTTAGACATACTAGCATCTTCGCTTTTTCATGTAACGACGAAGAACATGGATCATAGCATCCTTAGCCTCCGCCTTCACAGACCCGAAATGCTCTATTTCGCCATCGTCGAATTCAGCGATCTGTTCCAGTCGTGGAAGCGATCTCCTGTCTGGCATCTGACCTAGCGCATAACATGCCCAGAACCGGACGATTGGAGAGCTATCGTAGCTCGCTTTAATCAGTAGTGGTATCGCCTTCCTGTCTCCGATGTTTGCGAGAGCTTCTGCGGTATCTCCACGAACCTCAGGAAGGATTTCTTCATTGCTTGGTAGTTTTCTCAGCCGAGAGGAAGCATATTTATTGAACATGAAACCTATAAGATTTAAAGCTCTGCAGCGCAACTCAATACTATTCTCTGTTTCGCAATCTTCAATAGATCCCGGATTACATTTCGTGTGTTGAGTTCACCCATAGCCACTATACTATTCAATTTAACTTCATCTGATTCATGGGATAACAGCGAACGAAGTTGAGAAACTACACCTTTGATAGGTTTATAGTAGATAAGGTAACAGACGGCACAGATATACTCAGCATCTCGCT
This sequence comes from bacterium, assembly GCA_021805395.1. GTDB lineage: Bacteria > Armatimonadota > Chthonomonadetes > Chthonomonadales > Chthonomonadaceae > JAJZFJ01. The sequence continues at coordinate 16,165 of JAJZFJ010000276.1, read as the reverse complement.
CTGTCAGATCTTTGAGCATGGCTTCAAATGTTTTGATGTTGTTTTCCAGTAATATATCAGTCGCTTTCGTCACTGCGTCTGGAGTGGAGGGATTCGTGTTCTCGAGAAGTGATCTGAGCCATTTCTCATACTCATACAGGGATTGTAGGTGCTTGCGTTTCACTAGTGTCTCTTTATGTAATTCCACGGTTATAAGTTTTTGTTAATTAACAAACTGCTGCTTATATACCGATTGATTCGAGACTGATGATCAACTGTAACTGAGCTGATTATTAAAATCTGGTTCCTGCACTCAATATCAGACACCTATATGTGGTGTTATTGCCTGAAACATAAACATATTTTTGTTAGTTCTATTGGTGCAGAATTATTCGTACGAATTGTGCTGTGGGAATATCTAGCCATAGCGCTATTCTCACAACCATCGGAAAGCTGGTTCGTCCACCTTTTTCCAGATGCTTGAGCTGCGTTATTGCCGCTCCCATCTCCTCAGCAGCCTGCTTCCAGCTTATACCCCGTCTCTGGATTGCATCATCAATCGTTGTATAAATTTTTCGGGTATCGAAGCGGATCATACAACCTTCTGGAGGAACTGGAAGAGAGTATTTATCTAATTCGCCGTTTGCAAAACCTGGAACAAAACTCTCTGGTGATCTGTTGAGCCAGCGAAGCATCTGGAGTATACCATCCCCTTCCATGATTGATCGAACCTCTGTTGCTTTTATCGTAGAAGCTGCCAGTGCGTGACCTGTTGTGGGTTTATCCAGGGTACGATTGCTTGCTCCATTTATTGCTTTGGCAACCTCACTCCAGCTTAACCCCTGCTGCTCACGAACTGAATCCAGTTCCAGGTAGAGTGCATGCAGGCTGAAATCTTTATGGTTATTCACTGTTCACCGTTCCAACTGAAGAGTGTTTATATAGCTGTTCGCTGATTCCACATAATTATACAGCATGCAATGGCACTTTTAAATTCAATCTGCTCCCATTCATGCTCCAGCCTCTTCCCCAGGCTGCAGGAAAAGAAACACTTTATTCCTCTATATCAACCTATTCAGACCTGTCGGCTGATACTGTAAAATCTGAGCCGTATAGATACCTATCGAACCTCCTCTACGGTACAATAGAAGAGACTGTATACCGGACTGCACATAAAGCGGGACCGGCAGTTTTTCTTGTCTAAAGGTCTGGAGAGTTATGCTACATCCATGCGACTGAACAATTTAATTGACTATGCAGACACGCTTCCAGGTTTTGATCAGGTTGTAGGTGCACTCCAACAATCATCTTCGGTACATCTGGATGGTCTATATGGCACTGCTATTGCTTTTACACTTGCACGGCTGTTTAAACGACTTGACCGCCCGATGCTGTTCCTCACCTACTCTCCCGACCAGGCACAGAGACTTTGGGATGACCTCACCAAATTTGGCATTGCAGAGGAGTGTGTCGTCTCTCTTCCAGCCATGCAGAGCCTGTTTCTGCAAGGAGATATCACAGATACGCGTGTGATTGGCGAGAGAATCACCGCACTTAACCTGCTCGCATCTGGGTCACCTTGCATAGTTATCGCGCCAATAGAGGCAGCCCTCCAGCTGACAGTTCCCCCAGGGATGTTGACTCAGCGCAACTTTAACCTCGAAGTGGATGAAGATATCGATCCGTTCCATATCGCCGATCAGCTTGTGGAACTGGGATACACTCACGTCTCCACAGTGACCCGGCCGGGTGAGTTCAGCCGTAGAGGCTCTATCCTGGATCTGTTCTCCTCCATCGAGAGTGCTCCAGCTCGTGTCGAGTTCTTTGGCGATAAAATTGAGTCCATTCGCATTTTTGATGTGGCTACCCAGCGCAGCATACGTCGTCAGACTCTGATTGAGGTTGCGCCTGCCCGTGAACTGAACATGAAGCAGGTCGATTCTTCACTGACCACGATACGTGATGCCTTCAAGCAGAGACACAAAGAGCTGATGGATGAGAAAGGTGCAGAAGCAGCCGACCGTCTGGCAGACCGTGTCGAAGCCGATATTATGCAGCTTCAGCAGGGTGCTTACTTCGACGGGATGGAGCAGTATCTACGCTACCTCGTGCCAGATGTGAACTCCGCTTTCTCCTTCATGCCTGAAAACTCCATACTGGTACTTGATGATCCCTACCGCATGAGAGACCACTGGGACAGGCTTATTGGTGATCTGCGGTCTGCACGAGAGAGGCACTGGCAGCGCGGTGAATGTCTGGATGCAGAACCCGGGTTTATGGACTGGAACTACTTTGTGGAGCAGCTGAAAGCACATGCACTGTTGATGCTCTCCCACATGGAAAAGCTGCCAGAAAATATGCCACAAGCGAAACTGTTTCACATCCACTGTGCCGGTACCGATATCTACCGAGGCAGGCTGCATGGGATGGCCGATGAGATTGCTGCATGGCTGGCAAATGACTGCAGAGTGGTGCTGGCAAGCGATCAGGCTCACAGGGTCCGCGAGATATGCGCCGAACTGAACCTGCCGCTGCTGCCCGCTAGCGCCTCGCTGGAACGGTCTGGCCTGCACGTGTGCGAAGGAGGCTTGCGGGCTGGCTTCAAACTGGACGATATTCGCCTCTACCTCCTCACAGATGCTGAGCTGTTTGGATCTGCCCGGCCCGTGCAGACTCGCCGGCGTGTAGCTGGTGGAACCGCTATCTCCTCTGTCCACGATCTGAAAGTGAACGACTATGTGGTGCATATCCATCATGGCATAGGCATCTATAAGGGCATGCTAAAGCGAAAAGTGGACGGTGCCGAGCGTGACTACATGCTGATAGTCTACCAGGAAGGTGACAGGCTTTATGTGCCTGCCGACCAGATAGATCGACTTCAGCGCTATCAGGCAACGGATGGCAACCTTCCACAGCTTAGCCGTATTGGAGGGCAGGACTGGCAGAAGACAAAGCGCAAGGTTCGAGAACAGGCACGCGAAATGGCTGCCGAGCTCATACGTCTCTATGCTGCCCGGAACGCGGCTCAAAGGCTGCCATTCCCGCCGGATGCTCCGTGGCAGGAGGAGATGGAGGACGGCTTCCCATACACCGAGACGCCTTCCCAGCTGCGTGCCATTCAGGAGACAAAGCTTGATATGCAGCAGGGCAGGCCAATGGACAGGCTTATCTGTGGCGATGTGGGCTTTGGCAAAACCGAGGTGGCAATTCGTGCCGCCTTCAAAGCCGTGCTCGCGGGCAAGCAGGTAGCAGTCCTTTGCCCCACCACTGTACTCGCAGCTCAGCACCACACCACGTTCACAGAACGTCTTGCGGCTTTCCCTGTGAAGGTGGATCTGCTGTCCAGATTCCGATCTCGACAGCAGCAGCTGAGTACGGTGAAGGAGCTGGCAGAAGGCAATGTAGACATTGTGGTTGGGACTCACAGACTGCTTAGCAAGGATGTTCAATTCCATAACCTTGGCCTGGTGATTGTGGATGAAGAGCAGCGGTTTGGTGTGGCACATAAGGAGAGACTCAAGCAGCTGAAGGTCTCGGTGGATGTGCTAACTCTTTCGGCTACCCCCATCCCACGAACTCTCTCTATGGCGTTATCCGGGCTGAGAGATATGAGCGTAATTGAAGATCCGCCAGAGGGCAGGATGCCAGTGATTACCAATGTGAGAGAGTATGAGGATGACCTCATCCGAGACGCCATTTTGCGTGAAATGGAGCGTGGAGGGCAGATCTACTTCGTTCACAACCGCATAGAGTCCATCTATCATGTTCAGCAGCACCTTCTGAAACTGGTTCCTGATTTAAGAATTGAGGTGGGACATGGTCAGATGTCTGAGGATGACCTGGAGCAGGTGATGGTGCGGTTTTATCACCATGATGCCGATCTGCTGCTTTGCACCACAATTATTGAAAACGGCTTGGATGTCTCCAATGCCAACACGATCATTATAGATAATGCCGATCATATGGGGCTGTCTCAGCTCTACCAGTTACGAGGAAGAGTTGGCCGCTCCAGTCGTCAGGCTTATGCGTACCTGCTGTTCAGAAGACACAAAGCGCTTACCGAGGTTGCAGAGCAGCGTCTTATGGCTATGCGAGAGTTTAGTGCACTCGGCAGCGGGCACCGCGTAGCGATGCGGGACATGGAGCTGCGTGGTGCTGGCAACCTGCTTGGAGCCGAGCAGAGCGGCGCAATGATAAGCGTAGGCTTCGATCTGTACTGTCAGCTTCTTCAGCAGGCTGTTCAGGAGCTGCAGGGAGACGAGCCAGTGGACGATCTGCTGCCATCCGTTGATCTCCCTGTGACAGCATTCATTCCGGATGAGTATATCCCTGGTGAGGCAGAACGAATCTTTTTCTACAGGCGAATGTCTGGCGTGAGAAGCATTGCCGATGTTGAATCGCTGCAACAGGAGCTGGAGGACAGGTTTGGTGATCCACCAAAACCTGTTTGGGAAGCATTGAGCGTCCTTAGACTGCGCGTAAGATGTCAGGAAGTGGGAATATCTGCCATACGCTGCGAAGGAACCACAATCAACATTAAATTTGCTGGCAAAGTGAAGCTCACTCCCCGGGCAGTCCAGATCCTCACAACCGCATTCAAAGGCTATAAATTTCTGGCAGATGGCGTATCTGCACCACTTAAAAGCAGCAAAGTGCTCATAGAGGTGGAAGAGATGGTGGATGTGATAGAAAAAGCTCTAAAAATTGGTTCCAAGTAACAGATAGAGTTTTAATACCAGGTTGCGTATGATAGTATATTGATGATGCTGTTTTGAGTTTTATAACGTCTGGAAATGTATAACGGATAGTACAGCAACGTATTATGGGATGATTAAGGGAGTGCAGGAATGACCCAACCGCCAATGCTCAAAAGGAATACTCAGGATGTGGAAGCGCGTAAACGCTCCCGCTATTTACTGATTGCAGCAACACTGGGAGTCTTTTTCTTCAGCATGCTGCCTTTCAGTCAGTATGTCCTCTATCCTCTTAGACTGTTTGTAACATTCGTACACGAGAGTGGACATGCGATGGCAGGAACCATCACTGGCGGTATAGTACAGGGAATTAACATCTCACCGAATGGCAGCGGAGTAACGCTCATACGTGCATCCCTACCTGCCCAGTGGATTATAGACCCGGCAGGCTATCTTTGGGCGGCGCTGTTTGGTGCGCTGTTGCTGCAGGCAGGGCGCTTTCGTGGTGTGGGAATGGGCAAAGTCGTGCTTACATTCATGTCTATATATGTGCTGGCTGTCACAATCATCTGGTGCCATAATCCGTTTATTTCCGGTTACTTCACCCCTTTGGCAGGAGTATCGATTTCAGCTATCCTTTTCCTCCTCGCAAAATTTGGTTCCAAGGGAGTTACCGAGTTTCTGGCAATGTTCCTGGCAGTACAGTGCAGCCTGAATGCCCTGAACGACCTGGCAACACTGGTAGTAATCACAAATCAGCACATGGGTGACAACGATGCTGTAAACATGGCACATGCCACAGGAATTCCTGCAATTGCATGGGCTATTATATGGGTAGCCATGGCTCTCACCATGCTGTTCATCTCGTTTAGAAGCTACTGGAAAGCCACGTCTGTTAAACAGACAGCCTCCGCTCAAGTGGGTTAGGTATACCGCTGTGAGAAAGAAAAAAGACCCTAACGAACCGACATCCTGCGAGCACTGCCACGCACTTGTCTATGGGGATAGTGTAGCATGCCCTCAATGTGGAAGGTTTCCAGTTAAAATTAGAAGATGTAAACACTGCGGCTGCATAAGCCCAGCGGACACCGACCAATGCTGGCGCTGTGAACGGGTTTTTGAGCCCGAAAGCGATTACCTTTAGCTGCCTGTAATTCACCTTGCTGGCTTATGTAGAGCCGCTATTCTCTAACTCGTGTGTCCGTGAAGATTTGACCAGATAACTCAGGAACAGCTGCAATTGGTTCAGATTTCCTGTAACGTTATGGTTCATTCTGCAAGGCTTTCATGCTTGATAAACACATTATTGTTTGCAGTCTAAAACATCCCCTCCACACATTGGTCTTCAGCTACTGTTGCCCGTTTGTCGCTCCTCGCATAAATTATATCGCATGAGTTACAGGGACATACCAACTCAATACCATCAATGCATTTACCAAAATGCATTCTCTCCATAATTCCTACCGAGATATCCGCATGATGCAACCCCATCACTCAGAAATAGCTTGCTTAGAGGATGTGCGGTCCATTTTTTCAATGCAAGCTGCACATATCTTGAACTCCGGCATCTTGGAGATGGGATCCAGTGCTGAGTTGGTAAGCAGATTGGCCCTGCTGCTGCCGCCAAAGTGAAACGGCATAAAGATGGTGTCAGCACGAATGCTGCCTGTTACATGAGCAACTGCCTCCACAGCGCCGCGTCTGGTGCGAACACACACCCGCTCTTTATCTGCAACCCCCAGCTGGCTGGCAAGATGGGGGTGCAGCTCTACAAACACCTCGGGTGCCAGATTTTTCAGTGCCTTAACGCGCCCTGTCTGTACTCCAGACTGGTATTGTGCCATCACCCTGCCGGTTGTGAGATAGAGCGGGTACTCCTGGCACGGCTCTTCGTCAGCATTCCGGTAGCGTACAGCATGAAATTTTGCCCTGCCACCGGGATGTGCAAAACCGTCTAAAAACAGCCGTGGCGTTCCGGGTGATTCAGAGGTTGGACATGGCCAGAACACGCCATCTTCCTTCTCGATACGCTCCCAGGTTATTCCTGCATAGTCTGCAAGTCCACCGGCTGATGCCCTGGATAGCTCCTGAAACACAATGTGCGGATCGGAAGGGAACTGTGCCCTGCAGCCCATGCGCTCTGCCAGAGCAGCTATCAGCGCTGTATCTGTGGGAACACCAGCTGGTGGAGCAACTGCACGGCAGCGCCTTATCACTCGCCCTTCCAGGTTTGTAACCGTGCCATCCATCTCTGCCCACTGTGCAACGGGGAACACTATATCAGCGAGTTTGGCTGTATCAGATAAAAAGAAGTCTGCAACTGCAAGCAGCTCCAGTTTGTGCATATTGCTCTCTGCAAGACCTGCACGTGCTGCTGAGACCACAGGGTTCGAGCCTATAACCAGCAGGGCTTTCACACCGTCTGGATCTCCCAGACTCTCCAGCATCTCCTGTGCTGAGCAGCCAGCACCCGGCAGGCTGTCTGGATCTACACCCCAGACTGTTGCAACCTCTTTGCGATGCTGTGGGTTATTGATCGATCGGTAACCTGGCAGCTGATCGGCCTTTTGCCCATGCTCCCTTCCTCCCTGTCCATTGCCCTGGCCTGTTATGCAGCCCCAGCCGCTTCCTGCCCTGCCAGCATGCCCGAGTGCCAGCGCCAGATTGATGAAGGAGAGCGCATTGTCTACACCTTTGCTCTGCTGCTCCACACCTCTGGCAGTCAGTATAATCGCCTTGCGAGCCATGCCCAGCATTATCGTTGCCATGTGCAGCTGCTCGGCGGGTACTCCGGTAATTCGTTCAACCCGCTCTGGCCAGAAGGAAGCAATCTGACCTCTCAAGCTTTCAAATCCCTCGGTGCGAGCCTGGATAAAGGCTCTGTCTAGCAATCCTTCCTGCTGTGCAATATGCAGCATGCCGTATGCCAGTGCCATGTCTGTTCCTGGAACCGGCTGCAGATGCAGGTCTGCTGCAACGGCTGTGAGTGTACGGCGCGGATCGCATACAATAAGCTGACCGCCATTCTTTTTAAGACCGTCGAAGTACTGCATAATGGGAGGCATAGTCTCAGCGAGATTCCCACCAGCCAGTAAAACGGTATCAGCTTCGGCAATATCGGAGAGGGGAAATGGCAGTCCACGGTCAAGCCCAAACGCCATGTTGGCAGCTGCGGCTGCAGATGACATGCAGTAACGGCCATTGTAATCTATGTTAGGGGTAGAGAGTGCAACCCGTGCAAATTTACCCAGCAGATAGGCACTCTCATTTGTAAGACCACCACCACCGAACACGCCAGCTGCAGCCTTTCCATGCTGGCTTTGCACTTGTTGCAGTCTTTCAGTAAAAAACTCCAGTGCTTCAGTCCAGGTAACCGGCTGAAGATGCTCCTGTCGTGTTCTGCGAATAAGCGGGCAGGTAAGACGGTCGCTGTGAGTAAGAAGTTCAGCTGATGTCCAGCCTTTTCGGCACAGACCACCCTTGTTTGTTGGAAACTGTCTTGCTTCTACCTGAAGTCCCTCTGCGCCCTGTGTTAGATACATGCCACACTGCAGTGCGCAGTAGGGGCAGTGTGTGGGAGTTGACGGCATGTTACTTCGCTTCGCCAATCTCTAGAATGCCAATATCCAGAACAATGGCTCCGCTTAATGCTCGTGGTGCAGCAAATGCTACATCTATACGAGTACCTGCCAGATGCCGTTCAACTATTGCCAGCTCTACATGGCAGGATGACCCTGCTCCAAGTGGGAAATAGCGAAGCGGCGAGCCATTTGCTGTAATTACAAGGTAGAGCATCTCGGTGGAGAGATTTCCTGCACGAAGATAGGTAATCTCAGCGGTGAATCCTGCCGGTACTGTATAGTGGAGACTCTCATCAACCACGTCCTGCTCAAATATCCCTCTACCGATAAAAGGGTAAACTCCCTGTAAAAATCTGGGTGTTGCCTTGCCGCTGCGTATCATATATTCTCGTTGGCTCTCGGTAATCAATGTGGTGTCTGTCATCTCAGTCTGCATTCCAATCTCCTGTTATTCATCTCTAAGGCAATAGCCAGTTCCGCGTCTTGTTTCAAGCAGTGCTGCTGCGTTACCGCCCAGTTTGGCACGCAGCCGAGTGATGTGGATGTCCACAGTGCGTTCTCCTCCCTCATAGTCCAAACCCCACACCATGCCTAGCAGCCGGGAACGACTGAAAGTGCGCCCTCTATGTGTGGCAAGAAACTGGAAAAGAGCATACTCTTTTGGAGTTAATGGAAGAGGCTCACCTGTAGCTGCCAGCACCTGTGCACTTGATGTATCCATGGTTATATCTGCTATCTTTTTACAGGTGCCATATGCCAATTTTTTACGCCGTGCCATCAATAGCAGCCGCGGCACCACCTCATGCACCTGATATGGAGGAAGCATAAAGTCATCCAGAAGGGTATTCCAGCCCCGAATATGGAGATGCCGGGGTGAGAGCAGAGCAAGAGTGGGAGGAGTCTCTCCATGCTCTGGATCTGCCGACCTGAATATACGTTGCAGATGCTGCAGCGGCAGAAGGTCGGGGCTGTCTGTAAGGTCTGCCACAACCATATCTGGCTGCAGTCCGCCGAAAGCCTGTTCAAGTGCCCTGTGAGCTGTCTCAATGGAATCATCCAGCATAGGAGATGCAGACAGATGCTCGGTTTGAGCGAGCATCTGCTCTATCGATGCCATTGGAGCTGACGGCTTGTTCCGAGAGTATAGCAGAATACGAAGCATACGCTTTTACCAGTATCTCCTCTATCTGGCAATCTCCAGAAGTATCCGTCCATCTGAATCTACTGTGACCGGATAGGTTGTAATCCTGCAGTCTGGTCCTTCACCGCTCTCCAGGTTAAATTTCCAGCCATGCAAGGGGCAGATCAGTACGGAACCTCCAACAATTCCATCTGCAAGCGGACCTTCTTTGTGCGGGCAGTTAGCCTGTGTTGCATATACCCTGCCACTACGACCATGAAATACGGCTATAGGCGTTTCATCTACCATAAACACACGCCCTTCCCCAGAGGGAATAGCTTCTATACTGGCTATATACATCATTTTATTGTGGTGAGTAATCACAGGATCCCTCCCGCCGGCAGACTCACTGCAAACTGGTTGGGAGTATGCGGTTCTACAGCTTCCAGCCAGGGGTCTTTGTACGCATCTACGCTAGCCTGCATTGCTGCATCCAGTCGTTCGGCTGTTCCCTCACTGTTAAACACGACCACGGATCGAATTTTTTCTATGCCTATCCGCTCTACAAAACCATAAGTACGCTCAAGATATTTTGCATTTTCCCTGTAGTACTGCATAAACCTGCCCATCATCTGCAGTACCTCATCATGGCTGTTCAGAGTACAGAGAAGGTCTCCCTTCCGCACGTGTGCTCCAGCTGCACCTCCAACGTATATCTCCCACCTGCCACCTTCAATTGCTACAGCCCCAACATCTTTCACCATTGCTTCGGAGCAGTTGCGCGGGCATCCTGCAGTTGCCAGCTTCAGCTTGGCAGGGCTCTCCAGCCCCTGGAAGCGTTCTTCTATTTTAATGCCCAGAGCGGTGCTGTCTCCCAGCCCGTAGCGGCAGAAATCAGTACCAACACAGGTTTTGCAGGTGCGGAAAGTTTTGGCATAGGCATGTCCGGATGGCATTCCCAGGTCTTTCCATACCTTGGGGAGATCCTCCTTTTTTATACCCAGCAGATCTATACGCTGACCTCCTGTAATCTTGACCATTGGCACATCGTATTTCTCGGCAACCTCTGCAATTTTGTGCAGCTGCTGGGGTGATGTTACTCCGCCATAGATACGAGGTACCACGGAGAATGTGCCGTTATTCTGGATATTGGCATGCACCCTGTCGTTTATAAACCTTGCGTCTCGCTCATCCTCATATTCACCACCCCATATTGTCTTCAGGAGTGATGCCAGACCGGGTTTGCTGCCCGGGTCCTCTATTCCATTCGCCAATGCATTGAAGACAGAGGAGACGGATTTTAGACCCATGTTTTTTACGTTCATTACCAGGTCAGTTTTGGAGAGTGGTACTCCGGGTACGTAATAATGTACTGAAGGATCCTCATCCATCTGCCCTTCGCATGCCCATTCAACAATCTCTTTGACAAGCGGTCTGCAGGATCCACAGCCCATACCGGCTCGTGTTGCCTCCATAACACCTTTTACTGTCTTTATACCGCTTAACGCACACTTTCGAAGTGTGCCTTTGTTCACTCCGCTGCAGTTGCACACCTGTGTGTCATCTTCCATCTCGAGCATGGTACTCTGAATGCTGGCACCATTCGCGCTGCTGCCAATGTTAAAGAGCATCTGCTCACGCTCTTCAGGTAGTTGTGTCCCTCTGTCAAACAGTTGTATAAGACTGGCTGCACGGCTAGAGTCGCCCAGCAGAATAGCACCTGCAAGCTGGTTGTCGCGTATTATCAGTTTCTTGTATATCCCCTTTTTCGGCTGGGAATATACTACAACCTCATCATTTTCTGCTGGATGTGTAACTCCCATTGAGGCGAGATCCACTCCCATCACCTTCAGCTTCACAGCAGTTTTTGAGCCAGTATATGCAGCAAAGAGGTTCTTGCCGGTTATATGGTCTGCTAATGTAACCGCCTGGTCCCATATGGGTGCAACCAGTCCATATACCTGTCCCCTGTGCTGTGCACACTCACCCACCACATAAACTGCATCGTCATTCACAGAGCGCATGCTGTCATCCACCACAATTCCTCTCTCCACCACCAGCCCTGCCTCTTTAGCAAGCTGTGTATTAGGGCGAATTCCAGCGGAAATAACTACCATTTCGCATGGTATCTTGGAGGCATCATCAAATTCCAAACCTGTGACCGCATCTTCTCCCAGAATGCGGCTGGTGACAGCATTCAGTCTGAATGATATTCCCATACGCTCCAGCGTCTGTTGCAGTACGCCTGCACCTTCTGAATCGAGCTGCGCATTCATAATGTGAGGCATGTTGTGCACTACGGTAACCTGAGCACCATAGTTCAGCAGACCACGTGCCGCCTCAAGGCCAAGAAGTCCGCCACCTATAACCACAGCACGTGTGCACTTAACTGCATGCCCTGCAATCCGGGTACAGTCATCCAGCGTCCTAAACACGAATGCACCATGCCTCAAGCAGCCTTCCTCCGTATACATGTTCTGGATAGGAGGTACAAAGGGACTGCTTCCTGTCGCGATAATAAGCCGGTCATACTCCTCTACTGTTCCATCTGAGCCGGTAACAATGCACTCTTCACGATTGATATGCACTGCCCGAACTCCTGCATGGAGGTTTATGCAGTTCTCCCTGTACCACTCCATGGGGTTGATAAAAATCTCGGATGCATCCTGGCTGCCATTGAGCACATTGCTAAGGAGTATTCGGTTATAGTTGCCATAGGGTTCGTCGCCGAACATGGTAATCTGATAGTTTTCAGCTCCGTCCCGTGCAAGTATCTCTTCCACGGTGCGTGCGCCTGCCATACCGTTGCCTATTACTACAAGGCGCTTTTTGTGTTGCTGCATTGTTGTGTCTCCTTGCATTAACCTGCCGTTGTGGGCATGGGAACGGGCTGTACCGGTGAGGTTCCAGAATTTATCTGAGCTTCTGGTGCATTTACCACCAGTGTGCTACTCCATACGCGGGCAGCAAATTTAAGAGTGATGAGGGCGACAACTGCAATTGCTGCAAAGGCGATAAACCCTGCTGCATAGCTGTGCATGAGTTTGTACAGATGCCCCATCATCATATTGAGATAGAAGCCACCTTCGCCACCTGCTGCCCCAACTATGCCTGTTACTATTCCAATCTCGCGGGGAAATCTTAGCGGTACTAACTGGAAAACCGCTCCGTTCCCTGCACCTAACAGGAACATCATACAGAAGAGCAGAACGGCACTTAGAGCAAAGGAGGAGATGGTAAAGGTAAGAAGTACCGCTGAGATAATTACCAGCGTGTATACCCAGGCTAGCACACGTATTCCGCCAGCTTTGTCTGCAAGAGCTCCGCCAACAGGGCGAAGTAATGAGCCTATGATGATAAACGGAGCCGTGTAGATTCCCACATTCTGTGGGAGGATATGATACTGGTCTACAAAAAAGGTGTTGAAAAAGAGGGACATACCCACAAAGCCACCGAAGGTTACAAAATAGAGCATGCAAAACCGCCAGGTGTCTGATATCGTAAGCAGTTTGCCGAGGCTCTTCAGTGTGGCGGGCTGGCGTTTAGCCGGAGGCTCCTTGGAGAGAAGTGCAAACAGTAGCAGTGCAATGGTAACCGGCACCATAAGAAGTCCCAGCACTGCGTGCCATCCATAAGCCTTTGCGAGCAAAGGAGCAAAAAGGGTTGCAAGTACGGTTCCAGAGTTTCCTGCACCAGCGATACCCATTACAATCCCCTGCATTTTGGGGGGATACCAGCGTGATGCCATTGGAAGCGCAACTGCAAATGATGCACCAGCCATCCCTATGAAGATTGCAACATAGAAGAGGGAATAGTAGCTGTTTGCCAACTGCCAGCCGGCATAAAGCGGCAGCAGAGTGAGCGCCATGGAGATTGTGCCAACAGGCTTTGCACCATATCGGTCAACTAGCATGCCCAGCAGTATTCGCCAGAACCCAGCAGATAGGGCTGGAATGGCAACGAGCGTCATTTTTGCCGGAATGGAAAGATGCAGATCCTTAGCAATAAATGGCATAAGTGCGCCAAGTATTACCCATACTGCAAACGAAATATCAAAATGCATAAACGCACTGAATAGAGTCGGCGCATGTCCGCTCTCTTTAAGATCACGTAGTTTCACGGCGGTCTCCTGTATTACCATGCAATCAGTTTGTACTTGGAGGCATCGGCGCCGTTGAGTATAGAGCGTCTTGCTCTATGAGTATGGAGAGAGGAAGCCAGGTGACAGGCATGATGCTCTCCATTAAAGAGATATTGGAGGCTGCATCGCCATAAAGAGGTGCTACATTGCAATGTCTGCGAATTTAAGCAACAGTGCATTTTTTGTGCAGACAATGCTATTGTAAACCATGTTTGTTTCAGATACGTTTCAGGAATAGAAACTTTTGAACATTTTTGAGATTTAGCATGGTCAATTAGCATAATGAAGCATGGGGAATGAAAAATGAACACAACAAGAGTAACACTGGATTTAGAGAAAGAAAACTTTCGAACGGAGAAGAGATTTACGTAGCAGTTTTTGAGAGGTCGAGGTTGTAAACCAGGGCAGCACCATTGAAGAGGCCCAAAAGAATGCGGTTGAAGCTATGAACTTGTTTCTCCAAACTGCTTCTCCTTCCGAACTAGAACAGAGGCTGCCTGTGAACCGTTCGCTAGAAACTGGTGTTTTTACTACGCATTTGGAGATTCCTTATGGGCAAGCTCAGGATCTTGTCTGGGTCTGAAACCTGTTAAATACTTTCCATACATGGTTTTGTAGTAAGACGTAAAGGTTCCAATATTTATGCAAAAAGCAGTTGATGGCTCAACCATAGCCATCCCTGTAACAGATCACTTTGAGTTAGCAGTGGGAACTTTGCGCAGTATTATTAGACAATACGCGCTGCAGGGCAGGCTATTCATTGCTCCCTAGACGATGAGATGAGGTCGCAGCCTGATTTGCGTCTTTTTATACTTACTTATACTTGATCATCTATGTTAGAAAGCCTATCCATTAAAAGACTATCCAATGTGAATTATGGTGTTGGCGAATCTCAGAGCTACACCTTCGATGCAATGGGAAATCGGCTGACGAAGCAGGATTCCGCAACAGGTACGGTAAATTCTACCTATAATAACGCCAACATGCTGCTCTCCACAGGTGGTAACGCCTACGTAAGCGATGCTGATGGCAATACGCTCAGCGGCGGTGGACGCACCATGACCTAGGATAGCAAGAACCGGATGACACAGTGTGTTGACAGCGGCACAAACAGCACCAGCAGCTACGTCTACGGAGCCTACGGCCTCCGCAGGCAGGCAACTGTGACTGCTAACGGCACTGCGACGACCACGAACACAATCTACGATGCCACCATGCCTGTGCAGGAAACTACCTACAACTCTGCGACGGGTCAAAATGTGCTGAGTGCTACCTACTTCCAGGGGGCGCAAGGGCCAGTCTACCGCAGAGACGGCTACAACAACGTGAGCTGGTATGTGTATGACGGGCTGGGCAGCGTGGTAGCGGAGTTATCGCCTAACGGCACGGTGACGGCCAGCCGCAAGTACGACGTCTACGGAGCGGTACGCAGCGGGCAGGCAGGCAGCAGCAGCCAGAAGTTTGTGGGTAAGCTGGGGCACGAGAGCGACGCTAGCACAGGGCTGATCTACATGCGCGCACGGTACTATGAGCCGGGGACTGGCAGGTTTATAAGCCAGGACCCGAAGCTACAGGGCAGTAACTGGTTTGCTTATTGTGATGGAAATCCGATAAATTTAAGCGATAATACTGGAACAAGCAGTCGAAATATTAATATATCTGAAAGTGCGAACGGATTCGCTTTGTTAGCGATGACACTTTTAATGGCATTTGTTGTCGCTTATTCAAATCAAGTTAACGGTGATACTAGTACATTGGCAGTTACAATATTACTTATAATGGAAATTGGTGCAGTTTATTTAATCTCGGATGCACTACAAGATGCGCTCCCAGGGCATATAGGTTCAATTGCAACAGTTATCTCAACAGTCATGGGTGTCAAGGTGAATGCAATTAGGTAATCCTAGGGTAGTTTCAAAATCCACAAAACTCACTAACCAAAAAGGGGCGGTAATGCCCGTTAGGAAATTAACGCCCTCTGGTTCCGTGTAATTGGTGTTCGACAAAAAATACCAACACGGAGCCACCTATGAAGACTTTAGGAGTAACGATGGATTACCACTATTTTCACAAGTCAGGAATTTCTCTTTCCCAGATTGTATAATAGATTGGTTGTGAATGAAATATAATCTAGTAATATCCTAATCATCCAGAACTGATCTAGCACTCCAAATCCTCTCCTGGAAGTTCGCGGACGTTCACATGGTATGTGTGATCCTTTCGCATTGTGCATGAATACGCCTGACAATGCGACTTCTCCCCCCTTGATCCCCCCTCCTCGGGGCGTCGCCGTCGCTCTCTCAAGGAGGGGGGATAGAACAATGTGTTTACCGGTACCGTTTCCAATAAATCCTCATGCTAAGTTATTCGCACGACCGGTTAAAACCGGTCGCTGGCGGGCTGACCGTCCGCCTACGCGGACGAGATGCGACGGACTGTATACTTTACATCGTCGACTGGTCGGCTTCTAATCTCATAAAGCACCAAATCCCACATTGTAATAGCTGGCACTCTGCCCACCCGCGCAGGCGGGTGCTGTCTACCCAGGGAGGGGATTCATCCCCTCTGGGACAGCCGTATAAATGAGAAGCTAATGCAAAGCAGTTCGCACTCTTACCCCTCCCTTAGCTAGCTTAGCGAACGGTCGAGT
>JAJZFJ010000091.1 GCA_021805395.1 bacterium | reverse complement strand
TCAAACTGTAGATATTCTGGAAATGCACGCATTATGAGAGCGTGAAGATTAAAATGCTGTTCCAGATGAGTTATTTCACGTTCAATAGGTCGAACGAAGTGTTTCTCACCGAAAGCTTTAGCATGGTTCCACCATCTGGACAGGCTTTCCAAGCCAGAGGGGTCGGTAGCGGTTGTGGGCCTGTTGCCTACGTAGAGGTAGCGGGGCTCTGTGGCGACACTGTCTACTGAGAGCCAGGTGCCAGTGGCGTTGTTTAGCCAGCGGTTACGCACATACTGCAAGGTAAGCTCTGGCTCTTCCCAGTAGCCAAGGCCACCGAGATAGACGGCAGGGTTATCGGCAGCGCTGCCTTCCAGTACGTTGCCAAAGGCATCGGTGCTGTAGCGGGTCTCCAGGGCTTGCGAGCCGAGGCTGGTAGCCGCAACGGTACCACGGGTATCCAGGTGGTACTGCCTGGCGAGAGGCACATCGCCTGTGGTGCTGCCAACAGCACGCACGAGGTTGCTGCACTGTACAAACAGCTCCTGGGGGCCGTTGTTCGAGCGCGACCACCATAGGGGCTGGGGATGGCTTGGTTACTAGGCGGGAGTAGTCAGGCTTTCATCCCCCCGGGCGGATGGGGCTACTCAAGCACTCGGCAGTTGTAGACAGGCAGCTATGCCCCCCAGCACGTGCAGGGTATCCAAGCACTCGGCACGAGTAGGCGGGTAAGCGGTGCCCTCTGTGCGTCAAGGGTACCTGGGCACTCGACACGAGTATCAAGTCTCTATGCACTTGAACCTGATCACTTCTTACGCGCGAACAGGGGCATAGATATGCTTGTAAAGTAATCCATATACAGACTGTCCAAAAAGTCAAAATGAAGCATCTAATATGTTATATTAATTCAGGTGGAAGAACTAAGTCGTGGGAATGCTGGCTTTGTGCAGGCGAGTGATCGGTAATAAAACGAGTACCAGATCTTAATATTTCTAATGCCTCTGGACCGACTTTCCACGGCCAATCACGCCAATCTTTTAATGTAACAAATGAGTTACAGAAACGCCTGCTAAATGGTTTATATAACTCTTTAGCATTTTGCGTTGCATTATGGAAAGTTCCAATGAGACCAGCTATATAAACTAACTCATCATTGTGTTTATACCATCCACCAAAAGAACATGTTAAATACTCCAGGTTGTTATTCATTTCAACTTTATATTCTGTAACCCCCGGCTTATCAGTTCTATGTATTGTGGAGAAATGATATGTTGCCCCCTTAGGAATGATCATATATGGATTAGTCATAGTATATATTCCGCTCATATTAGCGTTATCATCTAGAGGAATATCTCCAAAATGGTCATAAGTTGGTATGTTGATATCCTGAGTTCTATCAGAAAATATATATTGAAGGTCTATGAGATTCTCAATCTTCCTGAATTCAGGCAACAGATCATTGCGAGTAGTAAAAATATCTTTTTCCAGGCATATGGGTTCCTTCCGAATGTTCATTTTTTTAATTTTAGTATTAGGAAGAATGGTTAATTACGCTCACAAGATAGGTCTTGTCTGAAATTTCATATTTCACTGTAATAGTGACGATTGGCAGTCCTACTTATGCTGATAAACATTAAAAATGGAATGGAGTTCTATCTGGTAGACACAGCATGGTATAAATGCTGTGCTATTTACATTATGTACTATATTCCGTTCATTCTTACAGGGCGTGGTTTATTTACTTTAAATGCCATAGCCTAAATGGCAACAATGACAGCAACGGATGAAAATTTCCAACGTCTCTGCACGAGTAGGCAAGCAGATATGCCCCCATCAAGTGTAAATTACCCTAGGAGTCTGAATGAGTTGGCAGGCTGCATCGAGGTGGAACCTGATCACTTCCCCCGCACGATTAACAGCCTGCTGTACCATTGGCACAGAATTACTTGTATCAATCAAGAAGAGTTGACCTTCTCAATCTCATTAATCAGAAGATCTATCTTGTGTTATCCACATTTCCAGAATTATACAGGCATACTGGGTAGTGTATACACCTTGTTAATGGTGAGGCACGAATGCTGTGAAGCTATACGAGAAAACAATGTAGGGTGAAACCTGATCGAAATGGTCGTTACTAAAATAGAGAGCTGGGTTAATTGTAAAATTGGGAGTAGCACTATAGGTAAACCCCAGTGATGTGAAATTACCAGTACCACCTTCACAGTCTGTCATCACCTGATATTTGTCATTTATCTGGTAGGCATATCCGGCGAGTGGAAGAATCTGATTTGCAACATCAATTGTTCCCAATATATATTCACTGCTTCCTTTATAATAGCCTCCTTCAAGAAACGGCTGAATGCCTCCATACTTGGGTGACCAGTTAATGAAACCTGTAGACAGGAGCCATGGACGATTATTGATTAAACCAATTTCGATGTTGAGCAGATAGTCGTTAGGTGAAAAGCCTTCGAACATTGCAAACTCAAAATTCTTTGATATGCCTAATTCCTGTTGAAGTTCTGTGGTGTTGCCTATCCTCACATCCTGCAGCTGAAGGCTCAAACTCAACTGTCCAGCTGGCTGAATATCAGGAGTCACAATCTGATTCAAACCCTTCGTAGTGGCTATACACATCGATGCACTAAAAACCAGTACTGCACATGAAAGCAAAATCTGACAGCTCAATGTACTGCGATGGAACGAGATCGGAAAGATGTTGACTCTCAAAGAATAGTTCTCCTTGTTGTAAAAAACCAAACTTATATGGGTTTGGAAACCCTGTTTAATTATGACCGTTGATGTAGCATTTTACAGCAGCTACATCAATTTAATTATCAGTCAATGGGCTATGTGATGCCCTATAACACCTGCAAGCTTCAGAATATAGTAACTAACCAGCAGAAACATGCATATCAGATATCCCCTCAAAATAATAAGGGAAGTCTTTACACTTCTGCTTAAGTGCATCTTTTCAAGGTTGGCACCGTCTCTCTTTTCCTCAGCAACATCGTTAATTGGATGAACTACGATGTAGTTAGTGTCGTTATTATGCGCTATGATTGTCATTATGTTTCCCTCCTCGGTGTTAATTCAAGCCGATTGGTAAATAGTCGTATAACTTTCTTATGAAGTTGCTGAAGGAAATAGCCCGGGCACTGCCACCTGCAATGCAAGAACAAAGGACAGTATGAAAAGGACAATTATGATTGACCAATTGACCACATTGTTCCAGGGTCTATTTACAAACTCTTCGCCTAAAAGCTCCTTATCGTTCAATAGCAGCTGAAGAAAGATAATTGCGGAGGGTAATATAACTCCGGCAAGAACCTGCACGCCAACAATAATTAACTGTAATGGTGCTTTAGGGATAAGAACTACTGCTGCTGCCAGCCCCACACAGGTTGTATAAACAATATAGAAGCCAGGTGCCTCTTTAAACTTTTTATGCAGGCTGTGTGGCCACCCCTTCACCTCGCCATAAGCCCATGCACTAGAAAGGGAGACTGCTGTTGTTCCCAGTACTGCAGCATTCACCATCATAATAAGAACACCATTTCTCAGAAATTTCCCGCCAATATTCCCCAATGCGCTGGCCATCTGAGCAGGATCTGAATATGAAAGATGGTGTCGGAACATAATGCTTCCCACAAGCATCATTGCTCCTCCAACAAGAATGGTAAAAATGGAGCCAATAAAAGTGTCTAGCCTTGCCCATTTCAAGTCTGAAAATCTCAGGCGTTTGTCAGCCACGCAGCTCTGCTGGAAAAAGAGCTGCCATGGAGCTATTGTTGTGCCAACAATTCCAATCACCAGAAAAACCAGTGAAGAGGATATTCCGCCAGGCGGTACATTTGGTATGAGAGCATTATGTGCTATCTGATACAGAGCTGGATGCCCTTTCCATGCCATCACAAACCAGATGGTATCCAGAAGACACAGGAATATGGTTATTCTCTCCCACCTTAGATAACTTCCAGTAGTTACCAGCAGAATAAGACCAATGGCTGCAAGTGGAACCGCAATCAAGGGAGATACACCCATCCTGGAAAATGCAAGGGAGATGGCAGCAAATTCCGTAACCAGAGTCATAAAATTCACAACCTGCAAATCTATGATTGAAAACAGGCCCCACCATTTCCCAAACCTCTGATAGATCATTGCAGCATGCCCTTTACCGGTTGCTATACCTAATCTGGCGACCATTTCCTGAATGAAGTAACAGATTGGCAGCAACAGCAGCAACACCCAAAGAAGGTGCATTCCGTACTGTGCACCTGCCTGAGTATATGTAGAGACTGCTCCTGCATCGTTATCTGCTTCCATAACGATCAAACCCGGACCCAGAACCATCAAAAACGTAAGCAGATCCCGTTGTCTTCGTGATTTAACCAGTCTGCCCTTCACGGTGGCATTGCCCAGATCAAGAGTTTTTACTACTATTTCTTCAATCATCATTTCCTCCTTATTTCAACTCTTCCAGAGATCGTAACCCTTGATCAGTTAAATCTTGCTCTGTCTATTTTTTGATATTCCGACAATCCACTCTTCATCATGACTGCAGGGAAATTTATTGCTGGTAATCGAATTTCATCTTGCTCGACAATCTGGACTGCATAAGAGATCTCAGATGATAGTTCAACGTTCTCCTGAGCACTCCATCTGACGTAAAGATGCTCCTCGGTATCTGTAAACCAAGTCATGTGCAGCATAACTGTTCCCTCCTCATACTTTGCCGTGCCTTCACTCAGGATTTGCTTCTTCACTCGGCACCATAATGATCAGGAATGAACGGTATGCATACAGTCACATTTCATGCTAACATGCATAATCATTCACTGCTGAAATATGTATTCAGCCGAGAGTACAACCTTTTGGAAGGCGTGTTTTATTTAATTGAATTGGAGAGTTAAGGGAGTTGATTTGCCCTGCTCTCGTACCTGTTGTCTACACGATGTAAACCTGGTAGCGAGAAGACAGAGCCCTGAGGGGCAGTCAAAAAGCTGATAAGCTCACACCGTGATGGTTACGCCTCCAACAAACGGAGGCTGTTTACTGTGCCAGTCCATGTATAACTTTCTCCCGGTGCGAAGCTGAGATAGAATAAAAAAACCCCTTCTCCCAAAGTGGGAAAAGGGCGTAAGCGTTCGTGTTATCACTTCAATTAAGAAGGACTCCACCATTTCCCCACTCGTTTGAGCTTCGGCACCGCGCACCGTAAGAGGCATTTGCCTCAGCCACGTTATGCAGACCCTTATATCGGGAATGCCTGTTATACCCTGGGAAGCATCTCTAGATGCCTCTGGGCAGTGGCCTGTGTGTACGCGGGAACCTCACCTACCGAGGAACCTGCAATTATAATTAAGTTGTGCATTACGCACTTCTCAATGTTATCATTATACGTATGTTGCAATGACTGTGTCAAGAGTATTTGTGAAAATTTTCACTATCACAAGTATTATTTCATGGATCACCTTTTTCCTATAGACTATCTTCAAAAAATGCGGTATATTTCTATATATCATGAAATGTTGAAAAGATGCATCCCCCACAGACATACAGTGAGGTAGGTGTCTATAATTAACGCACCATCGACTGGAGATATTAATTGGCTGAAACCATTAAATTAACTGACAGAAATGACGTACGCGACCTGGTGCGAGAAAAATATGGAGCCGCGGCTCTCACTGTGCTCGAGGGCAATGGACCAGCATGCTGTGGTGGAAATGCGGGAGGCGGAGACAGCTGCTGCGGCGGTGATGTCATTACCGGGGACCTGTACAGCGACATGGAAGCCGCCTCCATCCCTGAGGCTGCACTGCTAGCATCCCTCGGATGCGGCAATCCTACCGCCCTTGCACAGCTTTCGGAAGGAGAGACTGTGCTGGATCTGGGTTCGGGAGGTGGGATAGATGTTCTTCTGTCCGCTAAACGTGTGGGACCCACAGGATTTGCATATGGCCTTGACATGACAGATGAAATGCTCGCGCTGGCTGAGAAGAACAAGGTGGAGAGCGGGACAATCAACGTAAAGTTTCTGAAAGGCCAGATTGAAAATATCCCGCTGCCGGACTCATCTGTGGATGTGATTATCTCAAACTGTGTAATTAACCTTTCACCAGACAAAGACGCGGTCATCAAGGAAGCATTCAGGGTTCTGAAGCCAGGAGGAAGGTTTGCCGTTTCCGATGTGGTCGTGGATGGCGCGCTTCCAGATGCCGTTCGTGCAGACATGGAAGCATATATCGGTTGTGTAGCGGGTGCATTGGAACGCACCGATTACATTAACAGGCTAACCTCAGCAGGTTTCGAGAATTCATCCATCGAGCCAACCAGGCTCTACACATTTGCCGAACTAGAGGCCACCACATGCCGTTCCGAGGCTGTTGCAGCGCTTCCACCCGAGGAGAAAGCTGCACTGGATGGCAAAGTGATGGGTGCTTTTATTCGTGCCACTAAGCCCAGCGGCCGGTCTGGTTACAATGAGTAGTACACAATCGTCAGTCTCCTTACCCACCCCAACAGGAGTTGTTGGCAAGCTCTCATTTCTGGACAGATTCCTCACCCTATGGATCTTTTTAGCAATGGCCGCAGGCATCGGATTAGGTCAT
This sequence comes from bacterium, assembly GCA_021805395.1. GTDB lineage: Bacteria > Armatimonadota > Chthonomonadetes > Chthonomonadales > Chthonomonadaceae > JAJZFJ01. The sequence continues at coordinate 259 of JAJZFJ010000091.1, read as the reverse complement.
TTTGCACCTTCTATTGTAAGATCCCTCACTAACCTGTCAGTTGGCACCACCTCTATACCAATAGCTGTAGGCCTGATACTTATGATGTACCCTCCTCTGGCAAAGGTTAAGTACGAAGAGCTGGGCGAGGTATTCAGAAACAGGAAGATCCTTGCTCTGTCGCTCATACAGAACTGGTTTGTTGGTCCTCTACTCATGTTCTCACTTGCACTCACCCTTCTGGCAGATAAACCGTCGTATGCAATTGGGCTAATAATGA
>JAJZFJ010000035.1 GCA_021805395.1 bacterium | reverse complement strand
CTATTTTGTGGAGGCACGCCCTTTAACCAGCACAATATCTGCAGCTATTCGCCCCGATATTTCCAGAATCTATGCTGGCAGCAGTACCACACTCATGGTACGCATCTTTAACCGTGGACCTGCCGCAGGACCTATCACCATCTCAGCTTTGAAACTGCCTCCCGGAGTCCACATCAATCCTGCAGTTGTTGCACCTGATCAGGATCGTGTGCCTGTTGTGCTTACAGCAGATGCAGATGCTCAGCCTTCCATACATCGCATTGTGTTTCAGGTATCCAAACAGATAGGGAACAGGGTTTTCTCCTCAGTCTGTACAGCACAACAGCCGGTACAGATGCAGCAGGATACGCGCTATTTTGATGTTCCAGAGTGTGTGATGCAGGTATCCAAATCACCGCCTCTCAGTGCCAGCATCAATGCACCCGATGGAACTATTGCTCTTCGTGCACATGGTGGAGTTGAGATACCCCTCCATATCACCTGGTCTCCAGATGCAAACAGCCCTGTTATTACCAGAGTGGAAGGGCTGCCTCGTGGCTGGACTTCAGATGGTCAGAGTATATCTCCAGGCCAGAGTGACATCAAGATTCTTATTCGGCCGTATGACAACGAGACAGAAGATTATGCCAAACGGGATCCTAAATTCCCCCCAGTTATGGCAGTAATTGAGTTGGTGGATAAAGATAATCCCATTGTGGTCGGGACATATCGAGTGGTCCTGGCTCCTCCACAGAAGAAAGCAGCTTAATTACTTAAAAACAGAGCGTTTTTTAGAATAATTTAGCACATAGATATTCCTGGTAGGGAAATCCCTGATAACCATATTAGGGATTTCCCTCTCGTTTTTCTAGGGGTATGACCGATGATCATTCACTCCAGATATCCTATAATAGTATCAGCAAACTATGTTGGATAGTGAACTTCAGAAATGAAGTGAAGAGGCAAAGCGGAAGATGAAATCAGTTTCAGTACTAATAGCTAATCCAGACGCTACCATTCGCCAGTGCCTTACACAGGCTTTAGAGGCCGATAGCCGATTTGTAGTAAAGTGGGAATCTGAGAACGGTGCTGAAGTGCTGTGCAAATGCAGACATTTCGCACCAGACCTTGTAATTCTGGACTCCCATCTTTCAGGACTTGACGGAATGGAAGTAACCAAAATACTCCGCACCCGACTCTCGAATGCTCGAATTATCATGACAATATCCGTTGACTCTTCCCGCGAACGTGCGCTTAGATCTGGAGCGGATGATGTGATGATGTTAGATAGTGGATGTGAAATGATACGTTGTAAAGTTCGCGAAGTGCTTGAGCGCAACCTATCACAAGATAACAGAACGCCCTTGGAGATCTGTACATTATGAAAGGAAGTAGAGCTATGTTAGCAACGGCTGAACCAGAAGTAATACATAACGATGAGAACGATTTTAACATAAAAATAGACAGATTTGAAAAATACTATCAGAGAAGCCAGAGGAGAGCGTATAACCTGGCATATCGCCTCACTAGCAATGCTTCCGATGCTGAAGATGTAGTGCAGGATGCTTATTTGAGAGCCTGGAACAACTTTGACAGTTACGATGCTTCAAGATCGTTCGAAGGCTGGCTATTCAGAATCATCACTAACAGGGTAATTGACCTGCGACGACGTCAGAAAAGAGTGCCAATGTACTCTCTGGACTCTCCAGTGCAAAGCGATGATGACGGTCAGCCATTGGCTCATGAGTTCGCATCTCCCGATGGCAATCCGGAAGACATTGTTGTTACCCCCATTATGGAGGAGAAACTACAGCTCGCTCTTGCTGCACTTCCTGAAGACTATCGCGCAGCCATTCTGTTTTGTGATGTTGACCAAAGATCATATCAGGAAATAGCTGAAAAGATGGGATGTGCAATTGGTACTGTTAGATCCCGTATTCACCGTGCACGAGTAATGCTACGCAAACACATGGAATCTGGCAGCACAGGTAGAAGCCGACGCACCTCACGCAGAACACTGCTAGGTGAAAAGCTTATTTCCTGCAATAACACACTCTAGTCAGCTAAATCATTAAAATTCTGTACTCAGGGCTGAGTACAGAATTTTTTTGCCTTTTAGTAATTGACTACTGCATCTGTTCTCAATGAGTATTTCAGTTCTCAATCTGTGACATAGAAATGCAGTTACCAGGCGACATTGAGGAAAAACGCATTGAAATGTTGATGCTTGCAGCCGCTATAGAGGCACAGACTTCAACCCACAAGTCTTGTTAGAGGTTGCCATGGCGTTTGGCGAGATATTTGCCTGTGAGTGTTTTAGCTTCCCTGGCAAGGTTGATAGGCAGGCCTTCAAACTGCACCGTGCCGCCTTCATGCCCCACACCCGGCCCCAAATCGATGACCCAGTCTGCACGGGAGATCACGTCCAGGTTATGCTCAATCACAATCACTGATGAACCGGCATCCACGAGTCTGTCAAACAGACCTGTGAGAGTGTCTACATCGTTCATGTGCAAGCCTGTTGTGGGCTCATCCAGCACATAGACATTCCCTTTTTTGTTCAGTTCAGCTGCAAGCTTCAACCGTTGGCGTTCCCCGCCTGAAAGGGTTGATAGCGGTTGTCCCAGGTTGAGATAGCCTAACCCTACGTCGTCCAGACCTTTCAGTGTTTTGGCAATGGCGGATTCAGTGAAAAATTCTACCGCATCTGCAACGCTCATCTCGTACACATCGCTAATAGTTTTGCCGCGCAATCTGTACTCCAGCACTTCGGGAAGAAACCGCCTGCCTTCACACGTTTCACAAACAGTAACCATAGGATCCAGATGAGCAAGATCGGTATAGATAACTCCCAGGCCATTGCAGTCTGAGCATGCTCCTTTGGAATTCGCCGAAAAGAGAGACGCATCCACTGTATTGGCCTTTGCAAACGCTTTGCGAACGTTATCAAGAATGCCAGTGTATGTTGCAGTGTTGGATCGGCGGGAGCCTCGTGCTAGAGTCTGGTCAATGATGATAATTTCTGGATAGGATTTTGAGAGGCAGTCCAGTATGAGGGAAGATTTTCCTGAGCCAGCAACACCGGATACTGCAGTTAATATCCCTGTGGGAATACTGACAGAGATATCCTTCAGGTTGTTGTGGCTTGCATGCTCAATTCTGAGTTCACCTGATGGTATTCTGACCTTTTCTTTTATGCTCTGATACTTGTTGATATGGCTGCCTGTAGGAGTTCCAGAGGTAAGCAGCCCGTTGAAATCTCCCTCATATACCACCTCGCCACCTTTAGTTCCAGCCCACGGGCCCATATCCACCACATGATCCGCAATTGCGATCATGTCTGGCTTGTGCTCCACTACAAGCACTGTGTTGCCCTTGTCTCGCAGCTGCTGCATTAGCCCAGCCAGCCGACCCACATCGTGAGGATGAAGACCCACCGAAGGCTCATCGAACACATACGTCATGTCCGTGAGTGATGATCCTAAATGCCTTACCATCTTGACTCTCTGGCTCTCTCCGCCAGAGAGAGTTGAACTCTCACGGTCCAGGCTGAGATACCCCAGTCCTATCGTAACGAGGTTCTCTAGCCGCGCGACCAGTGCAGCAAGAATAGGTGCCACCTGTGGCTCCTGGATCTCGCGCACAAAAGATGCCAGATCCCCCACCTGCATGGATGACAGTTCGGAGATGTTCCTGCCAGCAATGGTGCTTGCCAGAACCTCCGCCTTCAGCCTGGTACCATTACACACCGGACAGATCTTTCGTGTGAAGATGCGGTCGTATTCTGCACGGATATGTGGCTGCATGGATTCCGGGTCTTTACTGCCCAGGGATCGTTTCAATTTCGGCAAAACTCCCTCATACGTGAGATTGATTTTGCCAACTTTCACTTTGCGGCCATCATCCAGATCAAAGAGCTTCGATCGCTCCTCTTCGGTAAAATCACGAATGGGCTTATCGAGATCGAACATGCCTGACTGAAAATAGATGGAGCACCACCAGCTGTCTACCTCAAATCCCCGGCAGAGGAGTGCACCCTGCCTGAGTGACCTGTTTTCATCTACAACGGCTGACATATCCATAGCAGAGATCTGTCCGATGCCCTCGCACTCCTGACACATTCCTCGGGGATCGTTATAGGAATAGTAACCAGGAGCAGGAAGCCTTGGTGTTCCTATTCGGGAATACAGCACTCGGAGCATCTGCGCCGTGTCGGTGACAGTTGCAACGGTTGAACGTGAATTGCCGCCCAGCCTCTGCTGGTCTACAATGATTGCTGCTGAGATGTTCTCAAGAACATCGACGTCGGGATGTCCATAATGAGGCATGAACTGCTGAACAAATGCTGGGTAGGTTTCGTTTATCAGCCGCTGACTCTCAGCGGCAATAGTATTGAAAACAAGGGATGATTTGCCTGAACCAGACACTCCTGTAAACACAGTGATTTGGCGCTTCGGTATATCTAGCGAGACATTCTTGAGGTTGTTTTCCCGAGCGCCGCGTATTAGTATCGAACCATATTCACTGTATGGCATAAAGTATCCTTTTCACATTCATAGAAAACGAGATCGACAATATTGAGGGCAAGATCCAATTATAGTTAAATGTATGAAGTATGTCAAGCAGTTCTTTGGTTAAATGAAATCATCTAATTTGCCTCAATGAAAAACAGGATAAGATATATGGCACACCTGCATTTCATCAATTAGCAGCATATCATTTAGACAAAGATTTCAGGAAATTCAGATGCCCGATTTCGGACTGATTTTGAGAGAATTGGATCCGAGCTATTGTATTTATCACGCACATAACGGTTAATAGAAAATTGACTGAACACTTGTACTTCTCTTATTGAGAATATTAATGAAGATGTCCTGGCAGTGACACAACCATTCCCAAACATCTCTTCATATAGCTGCATGTAGAAATAGATAACCACAAGTAACAAGGGTGAAATCATTTTATATCAGTTATATACTCCTCCCAAACCCGTTAATTTTCAGCAACAATCGCTGAATCTTTCGCCTTCATAACCAGTGATTGCCCTCATTTCATGTGATATTTTACTGCACTGATGTGTGACAAATTACACTTGACTTCTACTGGCAAGTATACTATAATTCACATGCATGAATTTAGCGACTATATTCAAATGTCTTCATTCTGCAAAAATATGCATTGAAATGTTTTTTCACAGTATAAGGAGGGTCATTCCAACGATGATCAACTTGAAATATATCTCTGATCTCTCTCATACCAGGAAACTATCGCTGCTGATGATGGCGGGGACAGCGGCAGGTTTGGTAGCTGTTTACGGCTGCGGAGGTTCATCCAGCAGTGTTTCCAGTTCTGGACTGCCACTTGGACGCGCCACACTAGCCCAGGTTGAGCTTGGTCAACAAGAGGTGACCACCATGGGTTGTACAGATTGCCACAACAGAGGAGTGGACGATCCATCAGACCCAAACTGGATGGCCGGCTACATCGGAGTTGCTGGCGGGACTGGCCCAGGCTCCAACCAGATAGGACCTTTCAATACATACTGTCCTAACTTAACTCCCGATCCTACGACAGGACTTGGCAGTGTTACCGATCAACAGGTCTATAATGCAATCAAGTATGGCCTCGACCCAATGGCTACCCCCGATGTGACTATTACATCCACAACCCCTGGAGTTGGCAACTTCCCTGCAACCCCACACTACCTCGGACCACCTATGCCCTGGCCAGCACTGAGACATTTAACTGATCCACAGATTTGGGGCATAGTTGCATACCTTAAACATGGCATTAAACCAGTTGTGAACCAGTCTCCAGCAAGTACCTCTCCCCCAGACTTCTGGGCGAGCGACTATACTACTGCGAAGATTGGTCCCGCAACAATCCCACCGTATCCTAGTGGAAACGAGCAGTTCTCTCCGTAGTTCGTTTAAGCAATGGGTTAAACCGAGGCGCAAAGCTTATTTTGCACCTCGGTTTTTTTGTAGCCATATATTCCAATGCCCGGCATGTGGTGTAGAGAGTAGTCTAAGGCATTGGTGTATACAGCCCACCAGCAGCAACGAACCAGGAAGCAGGCTGTCGCGTCTAGCCCACGCAGGCGGGATTTGGGATTTCAGCAAGGTAACTCAGTGCCGTGCGGAATGCGACTCCAAACTTCGGGCTGCTCCATCTCCACTCCTCCTTATGCGTATCCAGCATATACTGATACCTTCCAAACCGAACTCCCACCTTCCCTTAATGAGCGCCAGCGAATGCCACTAGGAGGGTCGCAACGAAGCCAACGGCAGCGGTACTGACAGCAATGCACATGCCACGACCGGTTAAAACCGGTCGCTGGCGGGCTAACCGTCCGCCTGCGCGGACGAGATGCAACAGACTGCAAACCTTACGGGCTTACCTGCTTAGCATGTGGACAATACCTAGCATTTAATCCCTAGCCGCAATGGGTCGCACTCTGCCCACCCGCGCAGGCGGGTGCTGTCGACCCAGGGAGGGGATTCATCCCCTCCGGCGTCGCGACGACACTCGCGGGGAGAGATTGAAAAGCGGCCGGCGTCACCGTAAACCGCCCGGATTTGCGGCAATGCCTAAAGACATTGCCTACGGATCACAAGCCCTCTGAAGGGGGCTGCGCGATTCCCTGCCAGGGGGTAACGTTACCACTATGTGGGAAATCCCTCATACAAAGCAACCCGAACTCCCACCCTCCCTTAATATGCGCTAGCGAATGGCGAGTGGAGGGCAGCGACGAAGCCAACGGCAGCGGTACTGACAGCAATGCACTTGCCACGACCGGTTAAAACCGGTCGATGGCGGGCTAACCGTCCGCCTGCGCGGACGAGATGCAACAGACTGCGAACCTTACGGGCTTACCTGCTTAGCATGTGGACAATACCTAGCATTTAATCCCTAG
>JAJZFJ010000270.1:27310-28226 GCA_021805395.1 bacterium | reverse complement strand
ACGGTGGACTAAACACCAATACAGGTGCTACCACGACAGGTGGTACCGGAACTGGTACCGGTGGTGGTACAGGCACAGGCGCAACTGGATGTACAGTTAATGCAGTAGCATCAGATACCGGTTTCACCGCAGGTGATCAGTATCAGTACTACGTAAGTGCAATCATTGAGAGAGCACAAACACAAACAAGCACAACAGGTACTACAGGCGGTGGCATAGGTGGTGGTACCGGCGGTGGTATAGGCGGTGGCACCGGAACTGGAACTGGGACAGGTACTGGAACCGGCACCGGTACGGGAACTGGCACTGGTACAGGAACTGGTACTGGAAACAATGGCAACAACAACTCTGCAGTCTGTATTGAGACTGACCCAAGTGCGGCTGGTTTCACAACGCCAATAGTTCCAATACAACCAACAAGCCCGGCAGCTAACACTGTTCTGGATATTCGTTCTTTCTCACCAAGCTGGACAAGCAAGAAAGGTGCAGATCTGTTTGTTGTTGAAGTTTCCACTGACAGAAACTTCACAACTGCGGCTGACATCTATCAGGTACAGGTGTTCTCAACAGCCCCAAATCAGGATGGCGTCACCCAGCAGTTACCCACACCAGTTAATCTAACAACTGCTGCGCCATTACTGCTTAATGCTGCGTTCAAAAACTATGTATCGCCTGCTGCTGGTACCACGCCTGCAACGCCTACACTATTCTATAGAATAGGCGCAAGACATGACGAGGATACTCCTGGTCCAGTCAGCTTCATAACACAGAACGCTAATGACTCGTCCAAACAGTTCAGGTTCGTTTATGGACAGCCTGTGCCGTTCCAGCCAGCTCCACTGCCTCCACCCCCACCTGGCAAGAGCGTATCCAAGGCAGCTTTAGCCCTGAATCCCGCTGCTCTCACCAGAGGTGC
>JAJZFJ010000270.1:0-27300 GCA_021805395.1 bacterium | reverse complement strand
TCTGCATCCAACAATGCCTCGCAGCGCAGGCATAGCAGCTCCGGGAGCTGGACATCCAACTACCCCACAGACAATTCTGCAGGGTAGAGGTCGAAGCAGACACTAGTCCTAAATCCTCCCGGTTGTTAACCCGGCCGGGGGGATCAGGATGGTATACTATTTCAATTCAATATCATGCGACATACCCTCCGTCATTACTAGTTCGGTCGCACGGCGAATACACTCCCCCGTTCGCCTGTTTCAGGGAGATGCAATTATGTTTAGAAAATTCCGGTCTCCGCGCTCAAAGGCTATACTAGCCGGTCTTGCTTTATGGACTATTCCATCAATAGCAAGAGCTGCAGGGGGTCCAAATTACATACCAGGACAGATAATTCTGTATTGTCAGCCCGGAACAGCAATGGCAAATGTAAATACTATCGCCAGCAGCATAAATGCTACTGTGACTCCATTGTTGTTTCCTGATTGTTACCAATTGACACTTCCTGTTGCAAAATCAGATGCGGCAGATACAATGAATGCAGTGTCTGCTCTAAAGTTAAACAATCAGGTCAGATGGGCCGGGCCTAATTATACGCAATTACTTGCAGCGGCATCGATTACTCCTAATGATCCACTATACTCCAATCAGTGGGCACTACCTCAGGTTAATATGCCTGAAGCATGGGTATTGGAGAAGGGCGCTCCTGGTGTTGTCGTAGCTGATATAGATTCAGGTTTTGATGTCAATCATCCAGATATGACAACACAGTTCCTACTCCCTGGATATAACGCCTCTGATGGAAGTACAAATATTGCTCCTCCTAATACCACCCAGGATGGTGAGCATGGTGAAGCTACTAGTGGTGTAATAGATGCTGCCACAAATAATGGCGTTGGCATAGCTTCAGTTGATGGTTGGGGTGGTATTAAAGTATTGCCAATTCGAGATGATGACAGTACTGGGACTGGTACGTTAGCATATTATCTTAATGCAGTGCAATATGTGATTACCAATCAGAAGAAGGATAATATTGTAGCAGTGAATATGAGTTTTGGATTCCCTGGTGTTTCTGCTACAGATACAACTAATCCTATCTATCAATCGATTCTGTCTCTTTCTAATGCAGGCATAATAATTTGTGCATCTGCAGGAAATGAATCTACCGTTAACACAACGGATGCTGGAGGTGTTGCCCCATCTGAATATCAGCTTCCACTTCAATTAACGGTTTCTGCTTTAAACAGAAGTTCTAAGCTTGCTTACTATTCAGACACTGGTAACATTGAAGTATCTGCTCCGGGCGGCGAGCAGTTTTCCGCTAATGATCCTAATGGAATGCTAGTTATATACAACGGTGGATATGATTACGAAATGGGAACATCATTCTCTGCTCCTATGGTCAGTGGTCTTGTAGGTTTAATGATGTCTGTCCCTGGAGTTACCCCAGCTCAAGCTGTAAAATTAATAGAGACTGAGGCAAATCATACCATTACCGGGCAATCTACTGTTCCTGATTCAACTTATGGATATGGTGAGATAGATGCTTATGCATCCCTTTTGCCTGTATCCTATAGTGCTTCAATCTCATCCCCAATTGGTTTAACCGCAAGCGGGCAGACAACAAATCCGGCAGGGACGCCACCACCGCCTGTCGAAACACTGAAGCCAACCATTACGTTTCAGGTTACGCGAATACCAATCGCCAATGTGGTAGTAACTCTCAACAACCCCGATGGAACAACTACTAATCTGCTAGTGAACGATACACCACAAGCTGGTGTTTCCGACTTTACCACTTCAGGAGACACATCTGGGCAAAACGGACCATATACCTTTTCTTTAAGATACGCTCTGAATAATACTCTTGCCATTCAGAATATATCGGTCACTATAACTGCCACTCCAACTGATAACACAGTCCCACCTGTTACTGATACCCGCATCTTTACGATAGAGCCACATACCATCCCTGCAGGGCTTAGTCTGGTATCTTTCCCGTATGTGGAAGATGCAACGGATTCACCGACAGGAACAGTTAGAACATTAGCACAGATAACAAATACTCCAAGTGTGGTTTCATATCGATATGTGCCACAGTTACTACCTGGAGGGTTATCTCCTTATGCGACGCTGGGGACATCAAATGATGTTCAACCTGCTTCAGCATCCCTGAACCCACCTGATGCACAGGTATCGGTTCAGGGTGTTACAGGTCCTGTGACACCATTAGGTCTTGGATATTTTGTTAACTTGCCGGCTGCCGCCCAATATCGAGACTACGGTGTTGCATATACGAATAACGTCGTCTCAGTTCCACTTCATGCTGGATGGAACATGATCGGGGATCCATTTCCTTTCACTGTTCCATTTGTAGCAGTGCAGTTTCTCACCAATTCTGGAGTGCTGGATACAGCTACCCAGGCAGCAACAGATAATCTTGTGTTACCTTACCTCTACACCTACACGGGTAACTCCTATCAGTTCAGCCAGCTTCCTGGTGGAAATCTCACTCCATGGCAAGGTGCCTGGATCTATGTCGAACCACCAACAGGATCTAATCTTTCTACATCAAGTGATGTTCTAACCATGGAAGTTCCACCGGCTGGTACCCTGGAGAACAACAGAGCAGTTACAAAAGTTCAGACTCAGGCACAATGGACACTCGCACTTCAGGCAAGTTCAGATGGAGTCACTGGAACAGATGCGACAATCGGAATTTCAAACTCTGTATTGAACCGTTCTGCATCCCAAGCTCCAGAGCCTCCATCCATCGGACATTACGTATCCGTAACAACGACAGAGTCAGGAACACCGCCTCTAATGCAGAACCTAAAATCTACTGGAGCAGCAGTCACCTGGAACGTACAGGTCTCAACGGATAAGCAGCCAAATGGCAAGGTAGTATTCCAGTGGCCTGGCATAACAAACGTTCCTCGTACATGGAGCTTAACTTTGAACGATCCTGTCACAGGCGAGTCGGTTAATATGAGAACAAATAGTGCTTACGTGTTCCAAATGCAGTCAGGGAGCTTAACACGCAGTTTAAGCATTACAGCTTCACCTGACAACACTGGTGGCAGAGCACTTCTAACCGGATTGACTGTTACACAGATGACAAATCGTGGTGCGACTGGGGCTATATTCAATATCCAGTACGGAATCACCAGAGCAGCAACAGTAGACGTCTCAATTATGGGAAGTAATGGCCAGCTCCTGGACACACTAGCGCCAAGCCGAGCAGTATCAACTGGGATTAACCGCCTGGTGTGGAACGGATCTGATACGCAAGGACGTGCGCTTCCGGCTGGAGTGTATACTCTACAGGTGCGTGCCGTTACTTCTAACGGGCAGGTCACGAGAATGATCTACCCAATTACGCTGGTTGGCCGATGATGAGGTGGGGGGATGTCCCCCTCCTCAAACCCCCTACAGTCTTAAACAGAAGTGATAAGACGATACAAATATCTGTCTCGGTCAGTGGTACCCCCGGCTGCCGGGAATCAACATTGCAATCAGGGAGGCTCTCCTAATGGGGTGGAATAGAAAGTGGTTTAAAAAGGTAAATAAGAGTGCAGCGCTGCTGTTTTCTTCAGCTTGTATTCTTACAATTGGGCAGCTCTCAGCACATGCCCAGGGTGGAGGAGATCCTTACCCACCAAATGCATATTCATACTATACAGGGACAAGTGCAGCCGATCTTTTACTGACTATCTCTAACCAGGTTCTGGCAGCCACAATCGGTGTGGGAGCCAATCAGGCTGGATCTCTGGCAGTTTTCAATGAGGGTGGTGTCCCGTTTGAGCCTACGCCTAATCCAATGATGGCACCATATTTTCCCAGAGAGACTGTGAAAGTAACAGATATTCTAGGTAACTCCTTCACCGCATATCTTGGATCACATGTTTTTGTCCGAGTAGATGGTGGGATTCCTGATGAGCAGTCTGGCGGCTATGATTATACTTTCGGTTCTCAAAACAACGGCTTCTGGATAGAACCACCCACAATTGTTGGCAAGTATATTGAAGCCAGATGGCAGACTTCCTTACCAGTAACCGCAAATGGCGGGACAGGTGGCGGCACAGGAGGGAATGGGGGTACCGGTGGCACAGGTGGAACAGGAGGAGGTACTGGTGGTACCGGCGGTACCGGTGGAACCACTACTACCTATCCACTTTATGACCCTAAAATTGAAATAGACCTTACGGTAACACTGATCCATGATCAGGCACGTTTTGCGTTCAACGTTATTAATAACGATTCAAGTTCGCATAGTGTGGGTCTGGCATTTGTTCAGGAGATACAGCCTGATCCAAACAATCAGCTGGGTTTCGATACATCTATTCGACTGCCAGGCTTCCCGTATCTTCATAATGAAACAATCCTGCAAGGCAGTCAGATACCCCAATACTACTACACACAGTTTCCTGTGAGTGCCACGGAAGTGCATACTGTTCAGGGACTTTTGAGACCTCAGGGAAGCAGCAATGAACCTACTGTGCCAACAAGACTAATTGTAGGCAAGCTGCTCTCACTGGATGGGAATGAAGTTGATCCTATTGGTGGAGGTGTACTTGCATCCCCCGTTCCACGTCTTTTCAATAATGTATGGAACTACCAGCCAAATGTGAATCAGACCATTGATCAGCAAAATGGTAACTCTCAGATAGAGGCTGTGGCACTTGTATGGGATCCTCAATCAATAGCTCCTGCCGGTGGTAATTCCAAGATAGTTACCTATTTTGGCTCGAATGAATCGACAATCGATGGTGGGGAACCAATGAGTCTTGATGTATCAAGCCCTCATGCACTTGGAGTATCCGCTTCTACTGGTGCTTCTTCGCCATCTACATTTCCGGTGACAGCTTATGTTGATAACCTGAGTGATCATGCCGCTTCAGGTGGCTTTGATGAAGGTCCTGTAACCCTTACAATTAACCTTCCTTCAGGACTTGAACTTGCATCTGGCCAGTCCATTTCGCAAACAATTAACTCTCTGCCAGCAGGCTCAGAGGGAAGTGCAACATGGACTGTACAGCCTACTGGCACAAATAATGGAACCCTATCCTACACTGTCACAGCTACCCCTGCACTGGGTGTGGCTACTGCAGTGGAACGATCAATTCAGGTGCCCGCTAATCCTTCAGTCACGCTTATTGGAGCTAACGAGTCGTTAGGCAACTATCAGATGATCACCATACCTCTGGAAACGGGTACCACAGCACCCACAACAGTGCTGTTCCCAACGTTTCCTTCAGGTCAGATCTCACCTGATCTTGCTCAGTGGAGTGCAATCAATGGCTCCTACAGCAGCATCTCCCAGTTCACTCCTGGTCAGGCATTCTGGATACATAGCAGACTGGCAACTACAACCACTGCTCTACTAAATAGTGCTCAGTATCCACCAGTTCCACTTACCTCACAGTACAAGGTGAACCTGGAGCAGGGTTGGAATCAGATTGGAGATCCATATCTCTACAGCGTTCCTCTCTCGGAAGCACAGGTGTTTGATCCATCAACACTCAATATCTACACTGTAGAACAGGCAACACAGACCAGCCCAGGGTTAATCTACCCTGTGATATTCGGTTATGATACATCCAGCAGTGATCCCACTCAATGGACATATACCGAGCAGACTAACTTTGGTGTAGTTCTGCAGCCATACCAGGGTTACTGGATCTATGCTCAAAAACCACTGACACTGATATTCAGTGGCGTAGATACTCCAGGTTCAAATATCACAAAGGCTGCTGCCGGTGTATTCGATCCTCTCACAGGAAACAATACAGCGACTGACTGGAGACTGAATCTTACTGCTCAGGCTGATACAGGCATAGATAAGCTGGACATGATAGGTGTCACCCCGCAAGTTGGCAGAGCAGTTACAGCCATCGCCTATCCTCCAACAATTAACAAGCAGCTTACAATGAGTATTGTAAAACCGGGCAACAGTGGTCGTTATGCTGTTAGCTTGCAGTCGCCTTCGAACGGAGTTCAGAACTGGACATTACAAGTCAATACTCCCAAGCCTCATGATACTGTGATGATTGGCTGGCAAAATCTGCCTTCCACCGTCCCTCACAATGTCATGCTCACACTTACAGATCCTGTCTCTGGAAGCACTGTAAATATGAGAAACAGCTTTGGATATAAAGTGACCACGGATGCAAATGGAAGAGCCACCCTTAACATACAGGCTCAGAGCTATAACTCAGCCTCCATCACAAGGGTGACAGATTTCCAGGTGCAGCCTATCTCACGAGCCGCTGGCCTTCCACCATCAGCTGTAACTGTCTCCTATCAGTTGACTGGAACAGGCACCACGCAGCTTACTGTGCGCGGAGCAAATGGACAGGTGCTAAGTGTGATCCAGCCATCACAGACAAGATCGGCAAGTGGTAATGTTACAGGATCCGCAATCTGGAACCTGAAAACCACGCAGGGCATCACAGTCCCAGCGGGCACGTATATGCTTGAACTTGACGTCACAGGACCTAACAAGCAGCAGACTAGAATGACAAGACCACTAGTCATAACCAGATAGTTCGCAAATCTATGCCCACAGAGTTCTATCGAGCTTTGTGGGCATCCACTTTTTAGAAAATGATATTATTTTCCCGTAAAAATCTCCAAACTGCGTTAATTGTAATATTACTAATATCCTGCTGTCGTGACCACCCTTTCCCATCAAGCCTTCAACTGCATGATAGTAGAGACACCATATTGGATGATGGCAAGCAGCAGTCTATTATTTTTGCAAATGTCAGGGATAGCAGTGGCAATCCAATCACGGGTGCAACAGTCAACTTCTCCACAAGTGCTGGTACGCTCTCTGAAACCAGGGTAACTACAGTTAACGGTATCGCAAGAACCAGACTCACCAGTTCCACTTCACCTGGAGTAGCTACTGTGACTGCGGCTGCAGTTGGAGCAGGAGCCGATGGTTCGACCGATGTGATCCAGATTGTGTTCACTGACGATCCTCAGGCGACAGTAGCTGGTAACGATTTCATTGTAATGACAGGCAAGTACCTTGTCTACAGTGTTACTGACCATATTATTGAGGCGGAAGATTCCTCCAACAAAGCTACACTTGAATTCAGAAACTTTACAGTTACCGCAGATCGAATTCAGCTTATTTGCAATAACCGGGCGCAAATAATAGCGCAGGGCGATGTAATAATGCATCGTGGCAAATATGTCGTTAAAGCTGCCACCTTAACATACAGTATGGAAACTGGTTCCGGATACGCGGTTGTAAGTCAGAAAGGTGTTTATACTCAAGTTCAAATCGGTGGTGTCGATCTCAAACAGAGTCCAGTCCATGGTTATGTTCCAGTTTCAATGTTAACCATGCGTCAGATCCAGACCAAACTTGTCGTTGTGGCAAAATCCATCACCTATTTCCCTGGCAACAAATTTCAGTTCGTGGATCCCAGGTTCTACCAAGATAATCTGATGCTGCTAAAGCTTCCATACTATGAGATGAAACTGGGAGCAGATCAGCTGTTTAGTGATCAGTTTGTCTCAGTTGGAACGAGCGGATTAGGTTTGGAAATTCCTTACTACTATGAACTGTCCCCCAGGACGGCTGGAATTTTCACGATAGAGCATCAGCAGCAGATTGGAAGAGGTTACTACAGTCAGGATCCTGGCTGGTCGTTCGATCTCATGGAGAAGTATTCTGGCGGTGGTGCAAATGCATACCAGGGGAATTACGGCTTCACAGGATTAACCCGAGGTGACTGGGGCTTCCATTTTTCCCACTCGCAGGCGATAGGGGATAATTCCCAGGGATCCATTTACCTGGATTTTCCAAGTCACAGCAGCTTTTTTTCAGATATCAGCCTTTCTACCCAGCAGAAACTGGCTGATATAGGATTTGATTTCAATGCTGGTCAGTCACTCACAGGAATCAGTGGTGCAACATTACAGTCGAATGCCTACATTGATACTGTTCCACATGCATTCTCGCCCATTCATGGAGTGCTTTATACTCTGGGTACCAACCTAAATTATGGTTACTCAACCTCTTCCGACCCTTTAATCCGTGCAACAGATGCTTCTCAGGCAGCAATCTCCGCACGATTTTTCACACACCCGGTTGCCATAGACAGGCTCACATCATTCAATCAGTCGTTATCGTTTGGACGGATCTGGACTGCAACACAGTACGGAGGATATGATGCCGAGCTAAGCTTGAGTCTGGATCATACAATGTCGAATGGTGGGGCATTCACTCTAGCATACGACTATCTCTCTACTCCAACATCTGGATTAGATGGCGGTGGTAAGCATCGTGTGAGTATCAACTATACCATCCCACGAGATGGAAGATTTCAGGCTTCACTGATGGGGACATCATACCTGGATGCCAACAGTGCAGTATTCCTTGCAGATCTCGCCTACCGTTTAAATGCTCGATGGAGGCTGCTTTTCTCCTCCACTCTGGAGAGTTTCACGCAGGAATCATACAAAGATTTCGAGTTTACAATTGGCCGCAGGATTGGTGCAAGAGAGATTCAGCTAACATACTCTACTTTTAGTAAGCGTATCTACTTCGACCTGACTACCACTACCTGGTAAGTTAAGAATATTTCACACATTCTTGCAGAATTAAGCAGAATGAAGATTTAATCTGAGCATGCAGCTAGTTTACCAATTGTTAAGAGGATAGATTTTTCTAGCTGTAAGATCGCATTGAAGCAAGTAGTATTTACAAGGTGTCAATGGCCGTGATCATGGAACAAGTAGATGGGTACAAACTAACCTCACGTGAAAGTCAGCTAGTACAGAACTTCGTGTAGAGGGGGTATCGGGGCGGCAGAGGGCCGACGCCCCCGATAGTCTCCGACGTAGATTCGGATGGTTTGTACCCCCTAATATAAAACGAGGATGCTGGTAGGGCTCAGCATCCTCGTCACGTTATTTCAAACCCGATCAAACTCCCAGATTATTTACACCTCTAAGCCAGGATGGTCTTTTAGCTTCAAAGCTGGAGATTTCTGAAGTAAGCTTTAAAGTGATCCCAATATCATCCAGTCCTTCAAGAAGACAGTTCTTACGGAATGGGTCTAACTGGAAAGAGATCACATTTCCCCCATCATCTTCGATCGTCTGTTTACTGACATCAACCTTTAACCTGGTTCCTGGATGTTCTATCACCCTCTTCATCAGGATCTCCAGCTGCTCTTCTGGCAAAACTATTGGCAGCATGCCATTCTGGAAACAGTTGTTATAGAAAATATCTGCAAAGGAAGGTGCAATCACAATTTTAATTCCATAGTCTTTTAATGCCCATGGTGCATGTTCTCTGGAAGAGCCACACCCAAAATTCTTTCCTGCAAGTAAAATGACAGGATTTGCATATTGCTGCTTGTTCAGAATGAATTCTGGATTTGGAGTTGTGCCATCCTGGAGATACCTCCAGTCGAAAAACAGGAATTGTCCAAATCCCGTTCGTTCTATTCTTTTTAAAAACTGCTTGGGTATGATCTGGTCTGTGTCCACATTTGCTCTGTTTAGAGGAGCAGCTACGCCTTCTACTGTGATGAGTGCTTCCATATTAATTTCCTTCCCAATCTCTAATGTCTACCAGATGACCGGCGATTGCAGCAGCAGCTGCCATTTGCGGGCTTACCAGATGAGTACGGCCACCCTTGCCCTGTCGCCCTTCAAAGTTTCTGTTGGATGTGGAAGCACACCGCTCACCAGGTTTCAAGATATCGGGGTTCATACCCAGGCACATGCTGCATCCAGCCTCTCGCCACTCAAAGCCTGCTTCCACAAAGATCCGATCCAGCCCCTCTTTCTCTGCTTGCAGCTTCACCGGTACCGATCCTGGTACTACCATTGCGTTCACTGTGTTATGGACACGCTTGCCCTTGGCAATGGCAGCGGCTGCACGGAGATCTTCGATACGCCCATTGGTGCAGGAGCCGATGAATACGCGGTCTATCTTGATATCCTGCAGAGGTGTACCACCTTTAAGCCCCATATAGTCTAGTGCCCGTTCAGTTGCCAGACGGTCTGATGCATCATCGAAGGAGTCGGGATGTGGCACTGAGGCTGTAATCGGTGCAGACATGCCGGGGCTGGTTCCCCAGGTAACAAAAGGTGCAATCTCATCGGCATCAACATCAAGGGTCCTGTCGAATACTGCTCCATCATCGGTAGGCAGCGTCTGCCAGTAGGCTAATGCTTTTTCCCATTCCTCGCCGTGTGGTGCATAAGGTCGATCTTTCAGCCATTCGAAGGTTTTCTCATCGGGAGCCACCATGCCTGCCCTCGCCCCGGCTTCAATGGACATATTGCATACTGTCATTCGGCCTTCCATACTCAGGTTCTTGATTACTTCTCCCCGATACTCAATCACATAACCTGTTGCTCCAGCAGTACCTATCTTACCAATAATAGAGAGAATTACATCCTTCGCAGTCACGCCTGGTTTTAGCTTTCCATTCACATTGATAGCGAAGGTTTTAGGTGAGGTTTGAGGAAGGCACTGGGTGGCAAGAACATGTTCCACCTCACTGGTACCAATTCCAAACGCAAGTGCTCCAAATGCGCCATGGGTACTAGTATGGCTGTCGCCGCACACAATAGTCATACCAGGCTGAGTAAGTCCCTGCTCTGGCCCAATTACATGCACGATGCCCTGGCGGGGGCTGGCAAGGTCGAATAGTGTCACCCCAAACTCTTTGCTGCTGCTGAGGGTTTCAATCTGCTTGCGGGAGATGAGGTCAGCTATTGGCAGATTACGATCTGTTGTTGGTACATTGTGGTCCATTGTGGCGACTGTCAAGTCTGGACGATGTACCTTTCTGCCACTCATTCTAAGGCCCTCAAAAGCCTGTGGGGATGTTACTTCATGCACTAGGTGCAGATCTATATATAGAAGCGAAGGTTGTCCCTGTGCTTCATGCACCAGATGTGCGTTCCATATATTTTCGAACATAGTTTTTGGCACGTTATATCTCCTTATTGTTTGGTTGCCAGTAGTGTAACCCGCTGCCATGCAAAGGTAAAATTTGATCCATGAGCCACAATGCGGTACTGTTTCCGAATGTTGTCCGAAGCTTGAGTCAGCATTTTTATCACTTCGTCAGCCTGATGATCGTTACATCCTGCCTTTGTGAGCCGGCTTTGCATATCAATGGAAATGCTGGCGTCCATGGTGTCAAGAGTTCTGATAGTGAATCCAGTTTCTTCTGTCATGCTTTTCCACTCGCTGGCTGAATAGTTTCGTACATGAGAAGGATCACGCACTTTCTCAATTCTGTTCTGCCACTCATCCAGTTCTTCATCTTCAGGCACACTGGTATCAGCAATAATCAGTTTGCCACCATTCTTCAAAACTCGAAAAGCTTCGTTCAGGAAGTTCGGTACAGACTGAAAATGGTGTGGTGCTAGTCTGCAGGACACAATGTCAAAAGTGTGGTTTGGTACCGGAATTTCTTCAGCAGGTGCTTCCAGTAACTGGATTTCCAGTCCCTTATCTTTTGCTGCCTCCTTCGCCTGATGCAGCATCGCACTGGAGACATCGGTTCCAACTACTCTACATCCTTTAGATGCAAATGCAAGGGAAACAAAACCTGATCCAGCCGCAACATCCAGTACAGTATCACCTGGCTTGGGGTCAGAGTACTTGAGCATCCATTCCAGCAGTTCATCCGACCAGCTCGCCCAGATTGCATCGTAGTGTTCAGCCTGACGGTTAAACTGTTCCTGCGCACTTCTTTGAGGAATATTTGAATTTGCCATATTGATACCTCTCCTTATTAGAGTAAGTATACGCTGTACAGGGGACGGAGTCCAATTACATCTTGCTATGGAAATGATGTGATTTAAGTATGGCAAGAATGAACTGATGGTAAGGTTATCCTCCTTTGATTTACTGGGTAACGCGGGTGATATAGAGGAGTGATTGACGGGATTTCATTAAGTGCTATGTTGATCTGGTAAATGATAAAACTGACATTGGATTATTAGATGGCTAAATAGAATAGATACACATGATGCTAGAGGGTGTAAGGATGTGTCATAAATTACTGTTATTGTATTAATTATGAAATCAACATTAGAGCAAGTTGGCATGATTATTAAACTGCAAAACTACTATGTTAGTATATCTAGAGATCGAAATAGGTGAACAATATCCGGGTTCAGAAGAGAACAGAGTCAATAAGATATAGTCTCGTACACATGTACCTGAATGAGTTGAGTGAGCTGGAACTTACATACTCAGGTGTTCGGGGATGGGATCTTCAGTTGATTCCGAATAGTTTGGATAACATCTGCCACTCTCTGCTATCACTTCATAAATGCATTCCGGATGCCCCATATCGACGGTGTTAGCAGTTTTCCAGTTTGTTATCATTGAAGACTTCAAGAAGATTAATTATAGTTTTCAGCGGGATGGTTTCTATTGAAATATGGTCGAATTAGATAATTCACACCAGGTGCAGACTGTTGTAAAAATGGCGAGAGTTTCCTGCCATTGACGAGAGGTGAATAGGTATGGTACACTCATCTCCCTTGAAAAAAGGTATGTCTTCTCATTCAAATTAACAAATATGGTCTAAAGGTTACCCTTCAAATTAGATAAATAGACCATTGAAGTGCGGTGTTTGAGAGAAAGTTGAGGTTCTCTAATGGCATTCAAAGCAGTAATTAAACCCCAAAATGATGGGTTGTATTCTCCTGAGTGGGAACATGATGCATGTGGTGTTGGTTTTGTTGCAAATATCAAAGGTGAAAAATCACATTCAATTATAGAAAATGCACTCGGGGTACTGCGTAATCTTGCTCATCGAGGCGCAACAGGCTGGGACTCTGAAACTGGGGATGGTGCAGGAATTCTTATTCAAATCCCTCATCACTTTTTTCACACTCAGATGCTTTCTCAGGGTGTAGAACTGCCTGAACCGGGACATTATGGTGTTGGCATGATATTCCTTCCCCCGGAACTGGAAGAGAGACATAAGTATGAACAGATTGTTAATGAGACCATTGCTGAAGAGGGACAGTATCTATTAGGATGGAGAGATGTACCAGTAGACAACTCCCAAATTGGAGAACTTGCACGAACCGTAGAGCCTGTAATCAGGCAGTTCTTTATTCGCAGGAACACCGACCTCCAGGACGATTCAGCATTTGAGCGTAAACTTTACATCATACGCCGCAGGCTTCAAAATGCTGTAGCAGCACTTTCGTTACCTTATGAAGAGTACTGTTATGTCTGTAGTCTGTCATGTCGTACGGTGGTCTATAAAGGCCTATTAATGGCACACCAGATTGCACCATACTATTTGGATCTCAACGATCCTGAGATGGTGACTGCAATGGCGCTGGTTCATCAACGTTTCTCAACGAATACCTTTCCAACATGGGATTTGGCTCATCCATATCGCTACATTGCTCACAATGGTGAGATCAATACGCTCCGCGGAAACAGAAACTGGATGTCTGCCCGTGAGGCTCAACTTACTTCTAAAGTTTTTGGTTCAGATGTAGACAAACTAAAGCCACTTGTGAACCGTTCTGGTTCAGATTCTGCCACACTGGATAATGCTGTAGAACTTCTCACTCTTGGAGGGAGAAGCCTGCCTCATGCCATGATGATGCTTATTCCAGAAGCATGGGATAGTGATGATCAGATGGATCCGGCCAAGCGTGCTTTCTATGAGTATCATGCATGCCTTATGGAACCGTGGGATGGGCCAGCTGCTGTTGCCTTCACGGATGGCAGGGTAATTGGTGCATTGCTAGACAGGAACGGATTGCGTCCAGCCCGATATCTCATAACTTCGGATGGCATGGTTGTTCTTGCATCTGAAGCTGGAGTTGTTGAGATAGAACCGGCAAACGTTGTTGAAAAGGGACGCCTGCAGCCTGGAAAGATGTTCCTCGTGGATCTTGAACAGGGACGAATTGTGAGTGATGAGGAGATAAAAGGTCAGCTTAGCAGAGAGTTCCCATATGGCGAATGGCTGCAGAACAGCCGCATAACACTCTCTCAACTTCCTGATGGTGCCGCTCCTCAGCAACCAGATAATGATACTTTAATCACTCGCCAGAAACTGTTTGGATACACATTAGAGGACATCAGAATAATTCTGCAGCCTATGGCGGAAAAGGGTGAGCAGCCATTAGGCTCAATGGGTACGGATACACCTTTGGCTGTTCTATCTGATCGGCCACAACTTATATACAGCTATTTCAAACAGCTGTTTGCTCAGGTTACAAATCCTCCAATCGATCCAATACGTGAGGATCTCGTTATGTCTTTAGCTGATTATATCGGCAAAGAGGGATCACTTTTAGATCCAGGTCCATTGCATGCACGTCTGCTTCGCCTGGATTCACCTATACTTACGAACCAGGATTTAGAGCGGCTAAGGCATGTAAGAACCCCGGACTTCACTTCGAAAACACTACCGCTATGGTTTTTCCTTGAAGAAGAGAACGGCCTGACTGTTGCGATAGAGCACCTATGCGAGGCAGCATCGCAGGCTGTTCGAGATGGATACAGTTTCATAATACTATCTGATAGGGGTGTGGATGAACTAACTGTTCCCATTCCGAGTTTGCTGGCTGTGTCGGCGGTACATCATCATCTTGTCAGAGAAGGTACACGAATTCAGGTAGGTCTTATTCTGGAATCAGGAGAAGCAAGAGAGGTTCAGCACTTCACCACACTTATAGGGTATGGTGCAAGCGCCATAAATCCATACCTGGCTTTTGAAACGCTGGATGCACTGTGTGCCGAATCCATTTTAGAAATGAAGCCAGAAAAAGCTCATAAGAACTACATTAAGGCAATTTCCAAAGGTCTGTTAAAAACGTTTGCAAAAATGGGAATCTCAACACTTCAGAGCTATCGAGGAGCACAGATCTTTGAAGCGGTTGGATTAGGTAAAGAAGTAGTAGACAGATACTTTAGCGGAACACCATCCCGCATTGGCGGTGTAGGAATAGCCGAACTTCAGCGTGAAGCCCTTGCCCGCCATAAGGATGCTTACCCTGCAGCACATTTGGAAGCCAGCTTAGATCTTGAGACTGGTGGACAGTATCAGTGGCGTCGTTATGGTGAATTTCACCAGTACAATCCAGACACTGTAGCCAATTTGCAGCATGCAGTAAGACAAAAAAGTTATAAGGATTTTCAGGAGTTTAGCAGGCTGTCAAACGATCAAAGCCAGAATCTTGCGACATTAAGAGGTTTGCTAAAATTTCGTGAGGGAACTCCTGTACCTATAGATGAAGTTGAAGCAGCATCAGAGATAGTGAAACGTTTTGCTACTGGTGCAATGTCATTAGGTTCCATCAGTCGGGAAGCGCACGAAACACTCGCAATCGCAATGAACCGGATAGGTGGAAAGAGCAATACTGGAGAAGGTGGAGAGGACGCTGTTAGATATGTTCCTGACAGCAATGGGGACAGCAGGCGCAGCTCAATCAAACAGGTAGCCTCTGCCAGATTTGGTGTAACAGCACACTATCTTACGAATGCCGATGAAATTCAGATCAAAATGGCGCAGGGAGCAAAACCGGGTGAGGGGGGTGAATTACCTGGCTACAAGGTGGATGATTACATAGCCCGAATACGGCACACCACACCAGGAGTCACTCTCATCTCCCCGCCACCGCATCATGATATCTACTCAATTGAAGACCTGGCCCAGCTTATTTTCGACCTGAAGAATGTGAATCCGTCAGCACGTATCTCCGTGAAACTGGTTGCGGAGGTTGGAGTGGGAACTGTTGCAGCAGGTGTAGCCAAAGCCCATGCGGATCATATATTGATTAGTGGGCATGATGGTGGTACAGGGGCTTCACCCCTTTCCAGCATTAAGTATGCTGGTGTGCCATGGGAACTGGGATTAGCTGAGACACAGCAAACTCTCGTGAAGAACGACCTTCGTGGAAGAGTGCGCATCCAGACGGATGGGCAGCTTAAAACCGGACGCGATGTAGCCATTGCGTGCCTGCTTGGCGCGGAAGAGTTTGGATTTGCTACAGCACCGCTAGTGGCTATGGGCTGCATCATGATGCGCGTGTGCCACCTGGGAACCTGCCCGGTTGGCATTGCGACGCAGGATCCGGTATTAAGGGAGAGATTTGCTGGAAAGCCGGAAGATGTAATTAATTTCTTCTTCTTTGTAGCGGAAGAGTTTAGACAGATAATGGCACAATTGGGTTTTCGCACTGTAGATGAGATGGTTGGCCGTGTAGATATGCTGGATATTGATCACGCTGTTAATCACTGGAAAGCGAAAGGGCTTGACTTGCGACCGTTGCTGATACAGCCAGAGACTAAAGAGGATACAGCTATCCGCTGCATTACTAAACAGGACCACGGCTTGGATACTGCACTGGACTATCATCTGATTGAATTATCGCAGGATGCTATTGTACGTGGCTTGCCGGTGTCTGCAACGCTTCCAATCTACAACAGGAACAGAACAGTGGGTGCGATGCTTTCTGGGAAGATAGCTCAGCGTTATGGAGCAGAAGGCTTGCCCGATGATACCATACGGCTAAATTTCCGTGGTTCTGCTGGGCAGTCTTTCGGTGCTTTCCTGGCACATGGCATTACGCTTATGCTTGAGGGAGATGCAAACGACTATCTTGGCAAAGGTCTATCTGGCGGAAGGATAGTGGTGGCACCCCCGCCTCATTCAACGTTTACGCCTGCAGACAACATTATCGCAGGTAACACCCTGCTGTATGGTGCCACAGAAGGTGAAGTGTATCTTTGTGGCAAGGTGGGTGAGAGGTTTGCTGTTCGTAATAGTGGAGCACGCGCTGTGGTAGAAGGTACAGGGGATCATGGTTGTGAATACATGACCGGAGGAACGGTAGTTGTGCTTGGGAGTACTGGCAGAAACTTCGCAGCAGGCATGAGCGGAGGTGTAGCATATGTGTGGGATCCCAATAAGGAATTCCAGGCACACTGCAATCGCAACCATGGCTTAACCGAACTTGAGCCTGTGACTGATGAGATTGATGTGGCTGAGTTACGCGATCTTATACAGACTCATCAAACATATACTTCAAGCGATAGGGCGGCTGATATACTACGACGCTGGGATGAAACACTTCCTCAGTTTGTTAAAGTGGTATCAGTGGAATACAGAAAAGTACTCGCTTCCAAAGCATTAGGAGAAGCGGTTAAAGCTTAAATGTCATTCCCTTAACTCTACATGCCATCGAGCAGATATCTCTGTTCGATGGCATTTTCTTTTCATATTGGTCTCTTCACGCTAAGTTGATTGGTAATTCAGCATAATACACAGAGCATCAATTTTTACAACTACAGATATGGAGTAGCATGATCGGTAGCTGGGTAATGTGTAAATGCAGGAAAACATCATCTGTTACAGTAATAATGGGATATGACAGATGAAACCCATACCACTCTACCCGAGGCACCTCGAGAGTTTTACGATAGAGCATTTCAGCTACTGTTCGAGAATCCTCTTAGAGTTCAGGAGTTAACTGTCAGGCTGTCACCTGAAGTTGCACAGAATTTGGATTTTACTCAAGCACAACAGATCAACAGGTCACAATTAGGAATAGATCTATCCTCATCCACAGCAGATATCATTTACAAAATCCCGATTAAAAACGAGGATAAGTATGTTCTGATGTACGTACTATTAGAAAATCAGTCCAGTCCTGACAGGTTGATGGCCTATCGAATTTTTGCACTCATGTCTATGATCTGGCGAAAAGATTTAGATATTCAGAGAGATAATGGAATTAACGAGTCGCAATTAAAGCTGCTTCCTATTTTAGCAATTGTACTATATACCGGCAAACGCAGGTGGGAACACATTCCAACACTTCATGATTTGATGGATCTGCCTGAAGTATTGAAAGAGTATATTCCAGATCCAAAAATTCTGTTTCTCAATCTTGAGGAAGTTGATGCCAATACGCTTCATCATTCTCCTGTTGAAGTAGCTCTAAGATTGATGAGAGCAGAGAACACAAGCGAGGAAGAATTTAGAACAGAACTGGAGCTATGTATAGATGAACTACAAAATCTCACCAATATGGAAGGAATGAGTACACTTGTACGACTGTTCTTATTGATTAGCCTCTACCGTCGTTCAAACACAGAATGGCCAGTGCTGTATAATATTATAAAGAAATCAATCTCAGACGATGCTGAGGGAGAGGAGACTAGAGAAATGTATATGACAATGGCAGATCAGTTAATTAGTCAGGGTAAGCAGGAAGGTATAAAGTTAGGTAAGCAGGAAGGTATAAAGTTAGGTAAACAGGAAGGCAAACAGGAAGGCATAAAGGAAGGGCTTCAGTTAGGAAAAATACAAGAGTCACGCGCTATTTTGCTAGAATTAGGTTCTGATATACTTGGTGACCCTGACGAACAAGTACTCTCCATAATCAACAGCCTTACAGACCATGAAGTGATTTTAAATTTGTTGAAAAAAAGCAGGCATGCTGAAAGCTGGCAGGATCTCATTGATACTCTCTGATATGGTTCTTCAATGTAAGTGAGCTAACCTCACCGGAATAGAGTCTGTCTTTGAGCCTCAGTAAATGAATTCTTAAGCAATGTATCAATTTAGATGTGTGTTTGTTGCAACTTTTAAGAGTAATGTTTTGTGACAGCCAGGAAAGTAATATCAATTTGTCATGATCCACTCTAATTAAAAGAGATTTAAACAAAATAAGTCATTCACAGCCCAAAGCTGGCATTTTAAAGTACATATCATACAAGTATGTTCTCCTTCCAGTATGTAGTATAGTTCGTCACTTACAAAAATCGTTCTCGAAGTAAGGGGACTGTTTGATATATAATATCAAAATTGCAATTCTACGTTGGGTTCTGGTGTATTATTGAGCTATGGAAAATGTGGATGAAATTGAATCTGTTTTACAGCGAATAAGTGAAATTACCACTGCTTCACCGTATGCTGGTGAGATCTACGTTGTAGGAGGGTATTTAAGAGATATAACGCTAGGTCTTCCTCCAGGCAATGATCTTGATTTAGTTATTGATGGTGACGCAATAGGATTGGCGGAGTTTCTCTACAAATCCAGAACAGCACTTTACAGACCCGTAACATACCCTCGATTTGGTACAGCCATGGTGCAGATTCCCTCGCAAAGTGGCAATTCTCTCGCAGTGGAGCTGGTTTCAGCTCGCTCTGAAAGCTACTCATCCAATTCGAGAAAGCCCAGCGTAACGAGAGCTAGTCTACTTGATGATGCTTTGAGACGAGATTTCACGATTAACACTCTCATGCGTAATATTCACACGAATGAACTACTGGATCTGACAAACAGGGCGATGAATGATTTGCATGAGGGCATACTCCGTACTCCTAAACCACCTGATGACACATTCTTTGATGATCCTTTGAGAATGCTGAGAGCAGTAAGATTTGCTGTACGACTAGGGTTCAGGATAGAGAAAGAGACCTGGGCAGCCATTCAGAATTGTTCCTCTCGCCTTACTTCCCAGGCCATCTCTCCTGAGCGAATACGGGAAGAATTTATCAAAATAGTAGATATGCCCGGTGACAAGTTTAAGGCTGGAATGGAGATGTTGAACGAAAGCAATCTGCTCTCTGAGTTCATGCCTGAAATCCTGCCAACACAAGGTTGCATCCAGGGTGGCTGGCATACCTATGACGTATGGAACCATACACTTAATGCACTAACCCTGCTCCCGGATGATGCTCCACGCTCACTGAGACTTGCAGTACTGTGGCACGATATCGGGAAGCCACCCACTCGTACTGAAGAGGATGGCTCGATACGCTTCTACGATCACCAGCGTGTTGGCGCGGAAATGGCTGTGAAAATAATGCGCCGGCTTCGATTTCCAACTCAGGAGATAAAAGAGACATCTGATCTAATAGCTCTTCACATGCGTCCAGGAGAGTATCGTTCAGAATGGTCTGATGCTGCTGTGCGACGCTTCATGCGAGGTGTTGGTGAGCAGAGGGAAGAACTGCTTACGCTTGTTAGCTGTGACCAGGGAGCAATGGATCTTCCGACAGAGAATAGAGAGCGTATATCCTCCCTTATAGCACGAATGAAAACATTAGATGAAGCGATGGACACCAGAACTATCATTAGCCCCTTGAATGGTCTGGAGATTATGCAACTGTTAAAGATATCTGAAGGTCCTATTCTGAAATATGCTAAAGAGCACCTTATTGACGAGATTATTGAGGGTAATATTGCACTTGGTGATAAAGAAAACGCCATAGTTAAGCTTAAGGAGTGGTATCCTAATTACATAAAGGCGGGTAAGCCTGGAAATCTGACTGAGGAGACAATCATGTCTAAGGTTCCTATTTCTTTGCAACTGTATTCTGTTCGGGATGATTGTGCGCACGATCTTCCTGGTGTCCTGAGATCCGTGGCTGCAATGGGCTACGAGGGTGTAGAGTTTGCTGGCTTCTATGGCCACAAGGCCGAGGATGTGCGACAGATACTTGATTCGCTAAATCTGAAATGCAGTGGAGCACATATTAGTATTGATCAGTTTAATCCTGATGTAATAGAAGAGACAATCGAATTTCATAAAGCGTTAGGCAACAAATTCCTGATTGTGCCTTCGCTTCCATCGCAGTTTACTTCCACTAAAGAAGCATGGTTAGAGGCAGCTAACAGGATGAATGCCATCTCGGACGCTCTCGCACCACATGGCATGTTTACCGGATATCATAATCATCATACAGAATTTCATCCACTAGATGGCGAGCTTCCATGGGACCTCTTTTTTGGCAATACCAAAAAAGAGGTCATCATGCAGTTCGATACTGGGAATGCCATGCACGGAGGTGCTGAGGCTGGGCCATTTTTGCGTAAATATCCTGGCCGCGCACGCACAGTACATTTGAAGGAGTACGATGGAGCGAATGACAAAGCTCTAATTGGAGAAGGTAAGGTGAAGTGGGCAGAGATATTTGAGCTTTGCGAAACGGTAGGAGCCACTGAATGGTATGTGGTGGAACAGGAAAGTTATGCACATCCTCCAATGGAATGTGTGAAAACATGTCTCGAAAACTTGCGCAAAATGGGCAAGTAGATTGCATTCGGGCCCTGCTCAGTTAGTCAATTATAAAGGTCGCTATCTATGCTGGAATTTAGTATTGATGGCGGCCTCTCCTGTTCTTGCCTTTCTGCTGATGGTTAGATTATTGCGTGGAAAGTCGCGTGATGGGTGGAGTGAGCGATGGGGGCATCTACCTGTTACGGTTACCGATACCCGTCCTGGAAAACCAAGAATATGGCTGCATGCTGTATCTGCCGGAGAGGTTGTGGCGGCAATACCCATCCTGCGTGCGCTCAAAAGCAAGTTACCTGAGCATACTCTGCTAATGTCTGTTACCACCCCTGCAGGGCATCAGATAGCCATGAAACAGGCTTCCGAACTGATAAATGGGCTATTCTATCTCCCGTTCGATTTCCCGCATGTGATTAAAAGGGTAGTTCGATCTATCCATCCAAACTTGTTCGTGTGCATGGAGAGTGAATTGTGGCCGAATCTACTGCATCTTCTTAAAGAGGATGGGTGTATGGTTGTGCTTGCAAATGGACGCAAATCCGAGAGGAGTTTTCTACGGGCCAAAAAGTATGCTTCAGCACTCTTTAAGTGGATGCTTTCGAATACTGATCTCCTTCTTATGCAGTCTGAAAACGATGCGGTACGAATTGCAGATCTTGCCGGTATTTCAAGACAATCTGACAAAATAAAAGTGCTTGGGAATACCAAATTCGATCAGGAAATCTCACAACTCTCCACAACTGAAGTGCGTGAGTTACAACGGATGTACCATCTGCCCGACAACTGCCCCGTTTTGGTGGCAGGATCCACAAGGAGCAGTGAAGAAGAAGCAGTTGTTATCGAAAGTTTTATAAAAATTCGTAAATCCCATCCAGACACCGCGCTGGTGATTGCTCCCAGGCATATTTCACGATCTGAAGAGTTACGGCAGAGACTATGTATTGCAGGGCTTAAACCAGTTTTGAGATCTACCCTTTCAGATAGCCATCCGCCTATTCACTGCCTGGTTTTGAATACAATGGGCGAACTCGCAAATGTGTATGCAGTAGCAGACATAGCATTTGTGGGTAACTCGTTTCCTCCTGTTGTTCAGGGTGGTGGGCAAAACATTCTTCAACCTCTTGCACATGGAAAACCTGTTTTTGTTGGACCGCACACCGGATCTATACGCACAGAAATTGAGATGACCCAACCATTAGGCATCGTTTTTGCTGTTCAAGATAGTGATGATCTTGCATGCAAGGCAGTAAAACTGTTATCAAACAAGAGAGAACTGGAGGAGATAGCTGCACGGTCTAGCAACTTTATGAAGTCGCAGCGTGGAGTATCTTCCCAAGTAGCGGAGGAACTGTGCCAGCTAATCGCTCAGAAGTAGGACGAGACAAGGAAGCTTATTTTTTAAATGTACTACATGGCGCGCCAGGTGTTATCCCCTCACTTTTAAGAACGATTCTTACTCCCCTTTCATGGCTTTATGAGCTAGGGCTGGAACTCTATCTCTTACAATACAAACTGGGTTTAAGAAAGAGATACAAACTTCCCAAGCTGGTCATTAGCGTAGGTAACCTTACAACTGGAGGGACAGGCAAAACTCCGTTTACAGTTGCCCTGTGCAAAATTCTTCAATCTGAAGGCAGATCACCAGCTGTTTTAAGCAGAGGCTACAAGGGTGAACACGAGAGAGGCTGTGCTGTTGTTTCAGATGGCGACCGGTTTCTTCTAAACGCTGCGGAGGCAGGAGACGAAGCCTTCATGCTGGCTAGTCTTCTGCGTGAGATACCGATAGTTGTTGGAAAAGACAGGCGCCAGTCAGGCAAAATGGCTCTCGCACAGTTCGATCCAGATCTGATCGTGATGGATGATGGGATGCAGTACTGGCAGTTACATCGCGACATGGATATAGTGCTGCTTGATGCAAGCAAGCCTTTTGATAATGGTTTTCTGTTACCACGCGGTTTACTCAGAGAGCCTGCACGACATCTCAGGCGGGCACATATTATTATCATTACAAGGATTGCGCCAATCAGCCAGATGGATCGTGAAAAACTCCTTGGGAAATTGAGAGATATTGCACCAGGGAAACCTATATTCACTGCAGATCTTGTTCCATACGGTATTAGGGAGATATTCAGCAGTGAGGTGCTTCCACCTTCCTGGCTTAAAGGCAGACGTGTATCTGCATATTCTGGCATTGGAAACCCAGAATCATTTGAGAATATGCTGGGTGAACTAGGAGCAGTTAATGCTCATCAGTACCGACTGCCAGATCATGCAAAAGCATCGGAGGAAGAGTTTGTTCAATTTGTGAATGAAGCGAAGCAGGCAAATGCCGAACTCATTATCACAACCGAGAAAGATGCTGTGAAAATGACTAGCCCTGCTGCGCTTCCTATTTATACGCTTCAGGTTAAGATGCAGATGGATTTCCCGGATGCATTTTTACGTGCCTTAAAAGAAGGGTTGAACAGAAGTTGAGCGATGTGGAAATAGTATTACCATTAAAGAAGCGTGTAGAGCGTATTTTTACGCGAACTGCCTTGAGGATTGTAGTTACTATAACTCGACTTCTGAGCATGTCCTCTGCGCGAAGGCTGGGTGAATGCATGGGAATGGTGCTCTATTTAACGCAGAAGCGATATAGAAGAGTAGCCATGAAAAATCTGAACCTGGTGTATGGTTCTGAGATTGATGAAGCCGAGCGTAAAAAGATGACAAAGGATGTATTTGTGCATTTTGGACGCATGGCACTTGAGTTCCTCAAACTACCAGCCCTCTCCCTGGATGAGTTGGACAGAATGGTGAAGGTGCAGGGTGAGAGCCACCTTAAAGCAGCCCTTGAAGCGGGAAATGGTGGACTGATCATAACAGGTCACTTTGGAAACTGGGAAGTCATTGCCCGCTGGTTAGCTCTTCATGGTTATAAAATGAGTGTGATTGCTCGACGTGCTAATGACCCTGTGGCAGATAAACTTTTGCAGGGAACACGGCAAGATGGCGGTACGCAGGTCTATTTACGGGGCAATTCTGTGAAGGCTGTGCTACAATGTTTAAAGCGAGGTGAACTTGTAGGAATTCTTCCAGATCAGAATGCGGGAGATATTACAGCTCCTTTCTTTGGAATGCCCACTGGCACAACAAATGGTCCTGCTGTGATTCATCTTAGAACTGGTGCACCAATTATATTTACATGGTGTTCAGTTGGAGATGATGGCCAATTTTATCTTCAATTTGAAGAGCCTGTAGTGGTGCCATCAAGTGGAAATAAAGAAGCCGATGAGGTGTCCGTGATGACACTCGTGAATGCACATCTGGAAGCTCAAATTAGATCTCAACCAACCCAGTGGTTGTGGCTGCATGATAGATGGCGTGCATCGCCGCACGTTTTTGAAATGGTGGATTCAAAGAAAGTATGAACAGATATTCAGAGGAAGAGCGTTCGAACATAAACCGAATACTCATTATTAAAATGAGTGCCCTGGGTGATCTAGCCCGCACTATTCCCACCGTGGATGCGATACATAGTGCGCTGCCTGATGTTGAAATAGGCTGGGTTGTTAGAAATGGCCTGTCCAACCTCCTTGAGGGTAATCCTTCCATCAGCCGGCTTTTTGTTGCCCCTCGAGGGGTTGCGGCTGTGAAAGCACTTGGAGCACAATTACGCAAATTTCATCCAGATATCGTTCTGGATATGCAGGGTCTGTTCAACAGCTCTCTTCTTTCGTGGATATCGGGAGGACGACGGCGATATACATGGGATAGCAACCGAGAGATGAGTGGACTGTTTAGCAAGGCTGTGATTCCTGCACCTGATACGATGAATGCTGTTGACTGCCTGTTCAACTTTGCCAGGCAGATAGGTGTTGACAGCCTGCCATCAGAGCCACCTGCATATCTCACAACTGCTCCTGAACAGCGTGAGCGCGCAATGGAGTTGCTGAAGGATTTGCCACGCCCAATAGTTGGCTTGCATGTGGGTGCATCGGTGCCGAATAAAACATGGCCAGCCGCAAATTTTGCAAGCCTTATCCATCTGCTGCACAAACAGGGTATGGGAGTTGTGTTGTTTGGGGCAAATGCAGAGAGAAAAGCCGAACAGGAAGTGCTTGCACAAACTGACAAATCAGTACGTTCACTGGTGGGAAATACCACCCCGCGGGAACTTGCAGCATGTATCTATCACTGTGATCTGTTTATAGGTGGCGATACAGGCGCAACCCATATTGCATCACTGGTTCAAACGCCAATAATAGCCCTTATGGGACCAACATCACCTGTGCGATTTGGTCCTCATGGAACGCAGCACCGTACTCTTTCCCTAAATCTGCCATGCAGCCCCTGCTACAGACACCCCACATGCGGGGGAGTATATAGCTGTATGCGGGATATCACTCCTCAACAGGTTTTTGATAACTGTGTAGAAATGCTTGCTCCAATACAGGCTGTGAGACCATGAGAGTTCTCCATCTCATAACCCCGCGTCATCTAGGTGGTGCAGAACTGCTGGTTATGCGAGTGATGCAGGAGCAGGCAAAGATGGGAGTGATATCCCGTCTCATCACTCGCCAGCATTCACATGTTGAAAAGCAGGCGAAACAGATGGGGCTGGATGTGGTTACCGCTTCCATTGGAGGCAAACTGAACCCGGGTGCAGTTAGGGCGGCACAGCAAAAAATTCAGGACTTTCAGCCGGATCTTGTTTGTACTCACCTATCCAGTGCGACATTGTGGGGATCGCTGGCTGCGCGTCTGTCCGCTGTGCCCTGCGTGGCTTTTGTGCATGGTTTTAATTCCGCGTTCAGTTACAGATTTGCCGACATGCTAATCTGTGTATCTGAAGCAGTTGGCAAGCATATGCGTGATCAGAGAGTGCCAACTTCCAAACTGCGTGTTGTGCATAATGGCATTGACATAGAACCATTCCTGAATTGTGAACCTGCTGTGTTACCAATTCCTGGTAATGCATTTGTGGTGGGAGCTGTTGCTCACCTGTCCCCCAAAAAGGGATATGGAGAGCTTATTCATGTTGCACGACGTGTGAAAGATGCTCATTTTGTGATAGTGGGTGAGGGTCCAATGCGTGCTCATCTTGAGCAGGAAGCTGCCGGGCGGCTGCGTGGGCGTCTTCACCTGCTCGGCTTTCGCCAGGACATACCCGCATTGATGCGCAGGTTTGACATGTTTTGTCTTCCCTCCTGGAAGGAGCCGTTTGGTCTGGTGCTGCTTGAGGCGATGGCTGCAAGTAAACCTGTGGCAGCATTCCGGTCCGGCGGCGTTGAGGAAATTGTGCAGCATAATCAGACAGGGCTACTAGCACCTTTCCCTGATATCGAGTCGATGGCGGCAAATATCTCAAGGTTGAGAGATGATCCGGCGCTGTGCCAAAGTATTGGAGCTGCCGGACAGGAGAGGGTGAGCAGCTGCTTCACTCTTGCTCACACCTGTTCAGGGCTATTGCATGTGTTTAATGAGGTTGTTTCTCGTTGAGAATAGTTCAGATTATATCTGGAGTTGGTGTGAATGGTGCAATTATGCACTCCTTGCTTCTGACCCGTCAGCTGGCAAAAGATGGACATTTCGTGATGCTGATTTGCCGTGAAGGATCCTGGATTAGCCAGCAGTTTTCAGATTGTGAGAATGTTGAAGTTGTTGAAAGCAGTATGAACCGATGGCCGTTTAATGAGATAAAGCGGGTAAGCAATCTTCTCATTTCGCGTAAAATGGAGGTAATTCAAACCCATATGTCGCGGGCGCATAACTTTGGGATCGCATTAAAATATGCCTCTGGAATTCCCACGGTGGTTACCGCACATTCGCATAAAGTGCATCCTCATTTCATGCTTGCGAGTCATATTATAGCCGTCTCCAAATTAACTGAGAGGTATCACAGAATCCATAACCTGGTGTCTAGAAACAGAATCACTACAGTTCATGGATTTGTTGATTTAGACAGATTTTCGAACATGAATGCAGACTGCAGGGAGCTTATCAGGGAATCACTTGGAATAGCTGGTGACCAGCTGCTTGTTGGTGTTGTAGGTGATTTTTTACCACGCAAAGGACAGGATATACTACTGAAGGCTATTCCTGAGATAAGCCGAGAGGTTCCAAATGTGATGTTTGCTTTTGCTGGTAGTGTGCGCAAGGAAGACTATTTTGACTCTCTTAAAAGAGATGCCAAATCATTAGGGATAGAAAACAGCATCTTATGGCTTGGTTACAGGGACGATGTACCCAAGCTGCTACAGGCTTTGGATGTATA
>JAJZFJ010000275.1 GCA_021805395.1 bacterium | reverse complement strand
AGCATATTTGGATTGAACGCCTGCGCGGCATTTTTTATGAGATTTTCCAATACTCTGAACATAGAGTCCGAATCTATCATAACAGAAGGCAGTCCCTTACGAAGCTGCAAAGAAATCGACACATTCTGATAGCAGCTGAGGTCCTCAAACATTCCTGCAGCAGCATTCACCAGCGGATTTAAGTCCTGTTCAATCAGTTGTAGTCGCAGTCCAGTATAGGTATTCAGCTGCGACCGCACCATGCGTGATGCTGTCTCCGTTTTCTTAACAATTTTTTCGGCAAGATCTTTTAACTGTGGTGCACTATTAGTTGATTTCTGCATCTTTTCTGCATACATCATAATTGCAGCAAGTAGCCCCTGCAGGTCGTGAGCCAGTGCATTGGGGCTGCTAGAAATTGGAAGTTGCTCCATATTTGCCTCTGTATGTATCACCTGAAATTTACTCGTGCCCAATTCTCGGACGGAAAATACGACAACTGGAGAGCAGTGGCTGAAAATAGTTCAATAGCATATTCCGGCGTTCATGCTTTTTTCAGTCATTTTCAGTGTTAACTATGGAATGCATATATTGTTGGAATGGTGTTGAGTGGAAGGATGAGGTACAATTTTTATATGATTACAAAAGATGTTATGACAGATGTGAATGATCCTGTTAATGCCGCAATCCTCTCTGTTTCCGAAGACTGCGTTCAGGGATTCGATGAAGATCCTTTCGGCACAATCTCAAAACGTTCAGGTGTTGAGCTTCCAGTTGTTCTGGAACGAATTAAAGCGATGCTGCAGGCTGGAGTCATTCGGAGAGTTAGGCAGACTCTGCTAGCCACCAATCTAGCAAACGGTGCTCTGGTAGCGTGGCAGATTGATAATTCCAGGCTTGATGAAGCATTCGACTTTATGTCCCACTCTGATCCGTTCTCTGGTCATGTGGTTATTCGCACTGCAGATCCTGCGTCCCCCGGTGCTCAATTCCGTTTATGGACCACACTTAAAGTGCCACAGGGATTCTCTATTGAAAATCATTGTGATTTCCTGCTTGAGAAAGTAGGAGCACTGTCTTACAAGATTATGCCTGCCAGATATCTGTTCGTCCTGGGAGTGGGGCATATGCGAAGAAAAAATCTACCCATTGGAAGTATGGCTGACGTGCCTGCTGAAGCTTTGGACACCCGTATTGTGGAACTGTCTGAAGAGGACTGGAAAGTATTGATTCCATTGAAACGGGAATTGGAGGCAGATGAGGTAAGTCAGGATCTATGGAAGATGAGAGCGATTGAAGCTGGATTACCTCTGGAACGATTTATTTCAGTAGCCCGCACACTTAATCAAAGAGGTGTTGTAGGGCGGTTTTCCACATTTCTTGAACATGTGAAACCAAATGAGATGGGTGAGCGAAATGTAACCCGATATAATGCACTTTTCCATTGGGCAGTTCCTGCAGGCATGGAAATGCAGGCGGGGCAAGAGATTGGAAGATTCCATATTATGACTCACGCCTACTGGAGAGAAGGTGGAGAAGAGTTTAGGAATGTGAACATTATGGGTGTAGCTCATGGTATGGATAAGGCGGTGCTGCTGGCACATAAAGAAGCCATGGATGCCCATCTTCGCACACTTCAGATACCTGTATCCTATACGAATGTATTTTGGGGCGGCAGAAGCGAGATTAAGCCCTCAGAAATTTCACCAATTGCATACATGCAGTTTTGTGAGACTCATGGCATACATCCTGGTGATGCCAGACAGTCTTATTCCTGAGGGATAATGTTGGGACGTGGCAGCAGGGTAATTACATAGCTCTTGTTGAGATTTTCGCCAGGACGAAAGATCTGCAAAGTTAACTTGTCCCCATCTTTATGACTTTTCACGTTGAGAGCTACTTCATTCAGGGACTTAATTGGCTGACCATCAATTTTCAATAGTATGTCACCATCTTCTATACCAGCAATGCTGGCCGGGGATTCTGGCATAACTCGCACTATGAGTACTCCAGGATCGGAAGAAGTGAGCATGAGAGCCTGCGCCATGTTAGCGGGCACAGCACTGAACTCGACCCCAATCCAAGGAGGTTGAGGCGGTGTAGGCACCTTACCTGTGAGTATTAGCTGCCGTGCAATCCGCCGAACTGTGTTTGATGGGATGGCAAAACCGAGTCCAATGCTTCCACCATCTGGGCCAGAACTTAGAATAGCAGTATTAATACCAATTAACTGTCCTGCAATATTCGCAAGTGCACCTCCAGAATTACCTCTATTGATAGGCGCGTCTGTCTGGATGGCATCGTGCAGGCTTCTACCTTCATCCAGCTGCAGATCATGCCGGTTTAGAGCGGAGACAATACCTACCGTGACTGTGGACCCCAGTCCCAGAGGATTTCCTACCGCAATGGTCCAGTCTCCCACCTGAAGGTCGTTGGAATTTCCTATCTGAGCGGCATTCAGACCCGACGCAGGGATTCTCAGTACAGCAATATCTGCTGAGGGATCAGTTCCAATCAATTTTGCATAGTACCACTTTCCATTCTGTAGAGTGACTCTTATGCGGGAGGCTCCCTCAATAACATGATTATTGGTAACGATATACCCATCAGGAGAAATTACTACACCTGATCCCTTACCGTGAATCTCCTGGTTCAGGAAAAATGGTACACCGTTCGAATCTCTAATGCTTAATTTGCCAATTGTATCTATGTTCACAACTGCCGGCTCAATACGTTTGATGGCTGCGGTGAAGGGACTGCTGTTAATGGTGGATGGAGAGTTTGGCGGCTGGTCCAGTATAGCCAGAGCATTTCTCCTGGCAAGACTTAGTGAAGCATGTCCAGGCCCTATATAGTGGAGGAGTACAGCTCCTAAAGCCATACCCACCAGGAATACAGATAACACTCCAATCGCTTTTCGCACTACAGTTAATCCTTTTATTTAGATGGTAATATTCGAAGCAAATTCGCCATCTCGCATGCCGTTATTGCTGCTTCAGCACCTTTATTACCAGATTTGCAACCTGCCCGGTCTATTGCCTGCTCCAGATTTTCTGTTGTCACGAGTCCAAATGCAATAGGGATATTGTATTTCAGGGTAACAGTCTGTATACCGGAAGTAACAGCGGAGGCAACGTGATCATAGTGGCTGGTATCTCCCCGAATGATGCATCCTAAAGCCACTATGGTATCAACCTGTCCAGATTGTGCCAAAGAGGAAGCAGCCACAGGAATTTCAAAACTCCCTGGTACATGCACCACAGACACCTGATTAATGTCTCCACCTATGCGCTTGATAGCGTCTATCGCACCATCAAGCAGCTGTTTTGTAATAAATTCGTTCCATCTGCTTACAATAATGCCAATGCGAAGACCTGACGCAGTGTGAGCACCCTCGTATTTTTGCACGTTTACTCCTTTGTTTGCTGTGATGTTGCAGATTCACTCAGTCGGTGACCCATCTTGTCCCGTTTAGTTTCGAGATATCTGCTATTATGGGGATTTGGCTCAATTTGAACAGGGACATGATCAACTATAGTAATACCATAACCTTCAAGTCCAGCTACTTTCCTCGGGTTATTAGTCATGAATCGAATACTTTTCAATCCAATATCTGCCATTATCTGCGCACCAATTCCATAATCTCTGAGATCAGCTTTGAAGCCAAGCATTTCGTTTGCCTGAACTGTGTCTGCACCGGCATCCTGTAGAGCGTACGCTTTTAATTTGTTGATTAGACCGATGCCTCTACCTTCCTGTTCTAGGTAGATAAGCACACCTCTGCCTTCGTCAGTTATTTTCTGAAGTGCAAGGTGCAGCTGGTCGCCACAGTCACATCTGAGCGAGTCCAGTATATCGCCAGTAACACAGGAAGAGTGGACCCTTACTAATGGCGGATTGTCTTCGGATATGACATCACCTTTCACCAGTGCCATAGCCTGGTATGGTTCGACGCTGGCTTCATAGGCGTAAACTGTAAAATCGCCGTATTTTCCAGTTGGCAAAACAGTGCTTGCTACACGGGTAATCAAACGCTCGGTCCGGCGTCGGTAAGCAATCAGATCGGCGACTGTTATAATTACCATACCAAACTTTTCAGCCATTTTTTCAAGTTCAGGCAGCAGGGCCATACTGCCATCGTCACCCACTATTTCGCAGCAAACCCCCGTGGGCTGAAACCCTGCGAGACGGCAGAGGTCTACCGTTGCTTCCGTATGGCCAGCTCTCTTCAATACACCACCCTCCACAGCGCGCAGAGGAAATATGTGCCCTGGTCTCATCAAATCTGAGGGCTGGGCGGCAGGGTTAACAAATACCGAAACAGTAAGCGCCCTGTCGTAGGCTGAAATGCCTGTGGTACCTGCTGTGGCATCCACGGTTACCGTCATCGCTGTGCCTCGTCTGGCTGTGTTCTGCGTAACCATCATGGGCAGGTTCAGCTCTTCAAGCCTCTGCTGAGTAGTCGCTACGCAGGGTATCCCTTTTCCCTGACTAATAAAAAAATTCATCATTTCTGGAGTGCAACGCTCTGCAGCCACAACAAAATCACCTTCGTTTTCTCTGTCCTCGTCGTCAACTACAATCACTGCATTGCCCAATTTTAGCTGTTTAATTGCTTCTTCAACAGTACCAATACTCATAATGTGCTACTCCTTAATGAATTGCATTGCGTTGTATGTAGTTATTCTACGATTGAAAGTTGCACAAATTGTGGGCAGCAGAGCTTATGTGCTATGAAACTCTATTGTACTCATAATTGGTGATCATTCATAAATCCTTATATAACATTCAAACTGAAGTAAATGCGGGTTCACAACG
Source organism: bacterium (assembly GCA_021805395.1). GTDB lineage: Bacteria > Armatimonadota > Chthonomonadetes > Chthonomonadales > Chthonomonadaceae > JAJZFJ01. The sequence continues at coordinate 23,621 of JAJZFJ010000275.1, read as the reverse complement.
CCGCATTCACCAGGAGTTATCAAGTGATAGTAATATAGAAATCCCCTACGATATATGAAAATACTTTATACTTTCTTTCGACGGATGACAGGGGAAGGGAGTTCGTGAAAGGTAATTCAAAACAATTTTACAAATATTTTATTAACTAGCATAGATAATCGCTGCCCACGAAGATCCATGTGTCTCTAAAAACGATAATACAGGATTGAAATATGTTATTAATAGCAGTATTACTTGACATTGTGTTCTATCTGTTGTATTATATTAATAGCTTAACCGGTTAAGCACCGCTATTTACTATTTACCATTTGAAAGAGGCAAGTGTTTTGCCAGTAACCATGCGAGATGTAGCCCTGCGAGCAGGTGTTTCAAAAGCAACTGTTTCCTATGTCCTTAACGGGCGGGAGACCAGTATGAGGATTACGGATGAAACCCGCACAAGGATACTGGATGCTGTACGTGAGCTTGGTTATCATCCGAATGCTCTTGCTCGTGGACTAACACGCAAAGAAGCAGGTGCAATTGCAATTGTAATGCAGTACCCCTCCGTCTTTTCTGGCTGGTCGGGCTTTATCAATGAACTTATGCATGGGGTTACCGATGCTGCTATCCGTCTGGGTTACGATGTTATGCTGCATACAAGGCAACCCACATCTATTGAACCACTTCTGGAAAATGGCGACACAACAACAAACGAGGTAGCAATTCTCACTGACGGGAGAGTAGATGGCGCACTTCTTCTCAGAGATACCGACGATCCATTGGGGCAGGCATTAGAAGCAGCTGGATTTCCCTCCATTCTCATCTTTTCACATTCCAATAATCCAAATCTCTGGTATGTGGATTGTGATAACAGGCAGGGCGGAGAGATTGCAACACAGCATCTCATAAGTTTAGGGCATACAAAGATTGTCCACCTGTGTGGACCACATGTATCGGGTCCTGCAAGAGATAGAAAGATAGGCTTTCTGTGTGCAATGGATAAGGCAAACCTGGAGGTTCCTCAACACTATATTGTTGAAATCCCTTCCAGATTGTCTGATTATACAAAAGCAGTTGATCTGTTCAATGCACCTGTAAAAGATCGGCCGACTGCCGTTTTCGCATGGAGTGATGATGTAGCAATCATGATGATGTCGCTTCTGAAGAGAGAAGGTTTGAAAGTACCGGATGATGTAGCAGTGATAGGATTTGATTCAACTGCACTCTGTGACCATACTGATCCCCCTTTAACGAGCGTACGTCAGCCAATCTATGATATGGCAGATACTGCATTTACACTGTTGGTAAGCAGGCTGACTTGTAACACCTCGACCCCAACACAACTTCGTGTGTCCCCCGAATTAAATGTGCGGGATTCATGCGGTAGCACAAATATCAGAAAGGAGACTAGATGAAAAAGACAATTGACCCGAGGATGGGAATTGCGGTTGTGGCTGTTGCTGTGATAATTCTGGTGTTTTTTGCTTACCATTTCTATGCAAATAACCCTTCGTCTGGTACGGCGGTAAGCCCACAGTCTGCTGGTTTGGGAAAGCCAGTATACCCTTCAATACCACAAGCTAGCCCAAGTTCTTCATCCAATACAGGGCAAAAATAGAACCAGTGATGGGATGTTACACTCATTCTGCAGATTTGCTAACAATAGCAAAGAGGGGAGAAATTATACCATGGCACCATATCGTCGTAACGAATCAGCGTTTACACTCATTGAACTGTTAGTTGTAATAGCAATTATTGCTATTCTAGCTGCAATACTCTTTCCGGTTTTTGCGCAAGCAAGAGAGCAGGCTCGGAAAATCTCGTGCCTCTCGAACTTGCAACAGATTGGACTTGGAATCAGCATGTACAGTCAGGATTATGATGAACTGTTTCCACTCGTCAGAGATTCGAGCGCAACACTTGATTATGGAAACTGGAAAGACATCATTCAGCCATACATCAAAAATCTGGACATCTTCCGTTGTCCAAGCAATCCGGCATCTCAGGTTTATGATGAATCAGGGGTTGCTGCAGGACAACCAGGTGCTCCCTATCCACCGTATGCACCTGGCGTCCCCAAAACTTACAGAGGATATTTTTACTATCAGGCATTCTTTATGTCTACTTCTGCCATAGGATCTTCCTCATGGTGGGCGGGGGAACCATACTCTTCCATTCCATTCCAGAATCCTTCAAACACACTTCTGGTTGCCGAAGATAAGGATGTGTTTCCCAACTATGGACCATGGGAATCGCTCATTCCTAACTGGGGTTTAAGCGGTGCAAACTTCGGAGCAAAGCATCTTGGAAGTGATAGATCTTCCAACATTGTATTCATGGATGGTCATGCAAAATACACCAGCTGGGACGCAACATGTGCACCATCCAATGGAGATGGCACAAACATGTGGGCATACAACCCCAACAACATGAACTATGGAACCATGAATTTGAGCTGGCTCAATACCTTCTGCACTACTCTTTCTCAGGCTGAGGCAAACGGCACTCTTCAATAACTGAGAATACAAGTGACTCCCTCCATGAATGTATCTGGAGGGAGAACTGGAAAATACCTTGAAACTACTACCTATCAGCGTTGCCTTGTTGGTGGGGCTGTGTACTCTTTCGTACCCACCAATTGCTGCAGACCCAGTTCAGCATCTACTTCCAGTTTTCAAAAATATTGAACACAAAGCTACTCTGTTCTTCTGGATGCAGAGCAATCCGATTACAGGACTGACAAAAGACAGAGCAAGCAATGTGGGCAAAATAGACAAGTATACTGTTGCCAGCATTGCATCCACCGGTTATGCTTTAGCCAGCCTGCCCATCTCGGTAGAGCGTGGCTGGAGAACCAATTCCGCTGCTTATAACAGAGCACTTCTCACATTAAAATTCATTCTATACAAAATGCCAAATGTGCATGGCTGGTACTACCATTTTGTGGATTGGTCCACAGGCAAGAGAGTATGGAATTGTGAGGTTTCATCCATAGATACAGCCTTAATGCTGGATGGCGCACTTATGGCAGGCGAGTTTTGGCATGGGACAGAAGTTGCAAGCCTTGCAAACCAGTTATATCGTTCTATAGACTGGAAGTGGATGCTTACCAATGGAGGCCATGAGAAAAGTAAAGAAGTACTCTCAATGGGATGGAAGCCAGAAAGTGGCTTCATTAAGAGCAACTGGGATCATTATTGTGAACTGATGCTGCTCTATCTGCCAGGACTTGGAGCAGCAGATCATCCACTCCCTAAAGACTGCTGGGATGCATGGGTTCGTGATGCGGTCACGTACAAAGGGTTGCAGACTTTAGCAGGCGGTCCAATCTTTTTGCAGGAGATGGCACAGGGATTCTTCAATTTCTCTGGACAACAGGATAACGAAGGATGGAACTATGCCAAAACAGCCAGGAACGGCATACTCATTAACAAACTCTATTGCAACAGTCTGGCGGCTCAGAACGAAACCTATGCTGAGGGATACTGGGGACTTAATGCGTCCGATAGTCCCTCTGGATACAGCGCATTTGGTGCACCTTTCGGACCACAGGACGGCACAGTATCTCCAACCGGAGTAGCAGCTGCGATTATACTGACACCCAGGCATGCCGAGCAGACTGTTCAGTTGATGCAATCCAAGCTGGGAAGAAAGCTTGATGGCAGATATGGTATGAGTGACGCCTTCAATTTGGATAAGCACTGGTTTGACAAGGATGTCCTGGGTATAGACTTAGGGATGGCGATGCTGTCAATTGAGGACTATCGCACAGGCTTTCCATGGAGCCTGATGGCTAAAGTACCCGGTATAGAGAGGGGTTGGGAGGCTGCCGGCTTTCACAGCAGTGTAATCGATAAAAGCGTAGAGGCTAATCATATGGTAAACAGTAACTAGCCATTCAGTCTGCCAATTGGTAGATAAGCATGTTCTGACATCGGTAATCAGACTTAAAGCTTCATTTTACACACTGCCATGTTTATTGGTCTTATGTTGTAACCTGAGCGTCTGCGGCTACTTCGTCTACGGACTTGAGGCTGCTTCTCGCAGAACTGCTTAACTGAAATGCTGCTTTTCGCGGTAAAATATCCATAGTATGTTCTTCTAATCCGGCAGAGAATTTAACCGATGATCTCTCTAAGTAATCCATCTGGATAAATAGCAAGATGAAGTGGTTTGTTCTCTACAGCAGTAGAATGTGTTTAGACAATGATTTTAATACGCGAAGCAGGCTATGACAAAACAGGAAATTGAATCGAATACTGATACAGTAACACCGAAAGTTGGAGTAAAGCGGAAGACAGCTGGAGGTTCATCGTATTTCAATCGAGGTGAATCAGCAAGAAGACAGGGGCGCATTAGGGATGCAATTGCAGCATACCGTCTCGCTGTGAAATGCGCCCCCGACAATGCCTACTATCGCTACCGATTGAGTGAGAGTTGTGCCGTTGTGGGTGAAGTTAACGCGGCATTGGAGGAGATGCAGGCGGCGTGTCGTCTCCAGCCTGTAGATGGCTTCTACCAGTTTCTGCTTGGTGATCTCTACTCACGTGCAGGTCTTTTTCCAAGCGCAATTACAGCCATGCATAGTGCAATTTCACTCAGTCCTTGCGATTCATACTACACAGTAAGGCTGGGCATGCTCTATCTGCAAACGAGTTTATTAAGCGAAGCTGCAGAGGCTTTGAGACAGGCAGTACAACTCTCACCAGACAACGCATCCTATCAGGCATTGCTGGGAGATGCTTATGTTCGATTGGGATTTGAGAGAGAAGCACTTGTCCATTACAGAAATGCTGGTAAGTTAGATCCGTACGATGCTCAGCTGGTGAACAGAATGCGTAGACTGGTCCCAGTTGAAACATAGGATGATTGTGTTTGGAAGTATTGTAAGTGTTTTACATTAATCCAGACACTTCCCTGTTTACAGTATACAATTTACTCATTTCTATCGCCGCATACCCAACAATTAAAGTATATCTTTCGGCGCGTTATGAACTTAATGTGTCTGGAGCTAAACTTATTCTAGCCATTCGCCTAAACAAAGACTAAAAAGTAATGACTTAAAAGTCGGTTTATCACATCACATATTCTGGTTCATGCAGCTTGGCAGGACGTGAATGGGTGACATGTGATCATCATTAACAAACATTATAGTGAAGTTCGATAGTTGATTATCCCAGGTAAGTTTCATTTGTAATTGTTTGCATATGCCAAAGACATTCTGCCAAGGATTATTCGTACACAGTTGTCATTAAACAGGCAGCATTGAACAAATGCCATCCGTATAACTTGTTGGAAGCTCATTGAGTGTGGTAGAACGAGACTCATTCTCATGAAACGAAACCCATTGCCAACCGTCCATAATGTATACTGCATTAAGTATTCATCCGCTGTATGAATAAACATCATCTTCGTCACCCACCTGACCCTTTCAGATCTGTTCCAATGAAGATGACTGCAATCGCATGCTTACTGTGAGCATATATGAGCCTTATGGTGGGTTACACTGATTTAAACATCCATAGAAGTATCCCAGGATTATCTCAACGGATAGTCATAATTTAAGTCTAGTGTTTGACACTGAGGAGCATATGTTTAGTGTAATGTGTTCACCCAATAGTTCTGTAAGCAGATCTCATCAGCTTTAGTTGGGATAACATGGTGTACGAGAAATGAGATTTCCTCATTCTTTAAGGTAATTTTTTCAAACTCAGTAATGCCAGAGTAATGCAGGATCTGAGTTATAGACAGGTCTATGTTGGACCTGGATAGGACAGCAGCGCGAAGGATGTAAATCCTCAAATATTTGTCATGTACTGCATTCAGCGCATTTCTCGCTTGAGGATGTGATTTGCATTTAACTGGCCAAGATGTTATGATTTAACATCAAGCTCGTTCGGTGCTAAGCAGTGAGCTTATAATAAACGAGGCCACTCAGCATAAAAATAGTATGCGAAAGGGATTTTTCGATATGACTTGTTTCCACAAAGTTGGAGGTGTATTTCTACTACCTATTGCTGCCTGCTTGTCAACACAGTTATTTGCAGCCCCTCCAGCTACGAGTAGTAATACAGCAACTCCAGCTACGAAGAGCAATGCTACATCAGTAAACCCTGCGCAACAGCAGTATGGTAAAGCAGTCAACCCATCAATAGGTGCCAATCAAGCCACAGTACTGAATGGACCGCTGACACTCAATGAAGCGATTAGCATAGCATTAGCCCAGCAGGATAGTATCGCAATTGCAAAAGCCCAGCAAAATGCAAGTCATGATTCCGTTACCGCTGCAAGATCAAACTTTTATCCTCAAATTGCCCCCAGTTTTCAATATTCCAATACCATAAGCCCAATACCACCATCAGTTGGTTCTGGTACAGGTTCCTCGCACGGGGAAGGCATTAATGATGGAATATTGTTGAAACAGACTATTTGGGACACAGGGAAAAGAGAAGCGACACTTCAGGAAGCAAGGAATAATCTCTTCGCATCCGAATATAACCTTGGCAATACTCGACAGAGTGTAATCAGAAGCGTAACACAGAGCTTCTACACCCTGCTATTAGATCAGGCATTGATACGCGTTCAGCAAACGAGTGTAGACCTGGCTAAGGAGACGTATCAGTCTATTCAGGCACAGGTGAATGCGCAGGTTGCTGCCAAGGTTAATCTTTTGCAGGCACAATCTGATCTCGCAAACGCACAGGTTGCACTTCTTCAGGCTCAGAACCAGGCAGGAGTCGATGAAGCCACACTTGAAAACGCCATTGGAATAGTCACTAACACGCCCCTCGTGCTAGCCACCACCGATACTCCCCAAATATCCATTGCCCCTGATACTAAGTCAGTTCAAAGTTATGTTAAGGAAGCCTATGCACAGAGGCTTGACATAAAGGAACAGCAGGCAGCAGTGGATGCTCAGACTGATAGTTTAAGACTTGCACGAATTAACGCAGGTATTTCAGTGAATGCAACAATCAGTGAAGGATATCAGCTCGATCCTGCTTCTGGCGAGCAGCGGGCGTTTCTTGTGAACTTCTCATACCCTCTCTTCGATGGCGGATTTGCCAGATCACAAGTCAAACTCAATGAGGCTCAGCTGGTGGAACAGGAGCGATCACTCGACGCACTTGAGCAGACTGTACGGTTGAATGTGCATCAGGATTATCTTACCCGGGAGCTTTCCCGACAGCAGATAGTGGCATCCAACACCGCGGTAGCAGCGGGAAAAGCTAACTATGCAGCAGCCCTTGGCGAGCAGCAGGCTGGTATCATCGACATCCTTGCTGTCATCAATGCCCGTCTTCAACTCATAACAGCAGAAGTAAATCAGGTGAATGCTACATACAACTACTACATTGCAAATGCAAGACTGCTACGGGATATCGGTGCGAACGACCCTGCCTTTGCAACGCAAATGCCTCTACTTAAAGACCATTCTTTAACGCAGACCATCTCAAAAACTCCTTAAGCTGCAAGGGAAATTATGCTATGTCTGAAATATTGATTGATCTTAGTGGAGTGAACAAAACATATAAAACAGGCACATTAGAGGTGAAAGCCCTCAGGAATGTGAACATCCAGATTAAGCGTGGAGAGTTTGTTGCGATTATGGGCCCATCAGGCTCTGGAAAATCCACTTTTATGAACCTGATTGGGTGTCTTGATCGGCCGACACAGGGAACCTACAGCCTGGATGGCATTCAGGTTGCGTCACTCAAGGATGATGATCTCGCTGAAATCAGAAATCAGAAGATAGGATTTGTGTTCCAGACCTTCAATCTTCTACCCAGAACCACTGCATTAAGAAATGTTGAGCTGCCACTGCTGTATAATAATCAGGCAAATAGAGAGGAGAGAGCAAGGAAAGCTCTCTCCATGGTCGGCTTGGTTGACAGGATGCATCACAAGCCAAACGAGTTGTCAGGTGGGCAGCAGCAGCGTGTTGCAATCGCTCGTGCTCTTGTAAATGATCCTCCTTTAATATTTGGAGACGAGCCTACAGGAAATCTTGACACTCGCACAAGTGAAGAGATAATGGCCATCTTTCAGGATCTGCATGCTGAAGGAAAAACTGTAGTTCTGGTAACTCATGAAGAAGATATTGCAGAACATGCCGAACGGGTAATCAGGTTTAGAGATGGCAGGGTAGTCTCGGATAAACCTGTGGATGTGAGACGCATAGCCACAAAAATACTAGCAGATATGCCTGTTTCCGAGGATTATGCCGAGATTGTTTAAAACGCATGTGGGAACAAGTTTCAACAGTATGAGCGTAGCATAATCGAGGATATCGGGAAATAAAAAAGCCAGAGCAGGCGGGAGTACTATGTCGCTTTTCTTACCGGAGCCGGGTAAAGCCACGCGCAGATTTAAACTTGGTCAGCGCCAACTCACAAGATTATCGGTTGCATTCGTGCTTGTTGTGCTTATAGGTGTAGGGTTTGCTTTGAACAGGGTATATTTGAGTTTCAAAGCCGAGAGAGATCTGGTTATCACAAAGACAAATGAGACTGAGATCTACAAAGCACTGAGAGCTTGTACCCTGGATTACGATAACAAGCTGCCTGGCGCTTCCCAGTGGGAAACAGTAGCGCTTGGCTACTTATCGGTTCCAGCTGGTACTCCTGGTGGAAGGATGTCGTTATTGCATGCTCCTTCTGACGAAGGAACCGTGGGCTATGTATTCAACAGTGAATCTGCACACTACGATTATGAGCCACCTGCCAGCTTTCAGCATCCAAATCAGGCACCTCCACACCAGACGTCACCTCAGAACCTTGTGCTTCTAATAGAGCGCGTAAACGCTCCAATGAACGCCTCTGTTCCTATTCCTCCGCAAAATACTCAACAGGGTAGAGATGCCTTGTATAAGCTGCTGCAATTTCCGCATGGAGTATCAAACCCCAAGACTGCAAAGACAGCAATTCTCTATGCAGATGGACATATTGAGGTAGATACTCGGCGGGATTTCCAGGACTAGAATTCTAAAACTGGGCATCGCAGGATGCTTACTCCCACTCCACCTCTCTTAAGGTTTTAGCGGTAACCTCAGCGTGTGTATCATTTATATATACACCTGCTCCCGCTTCCGAACCTGCCAGATATTTCAGTTTGTCTGGAGTACGGTAAGGAGGGTAGAATTCCACATGAAATCTGTAACTGCTGTGCTCAGCACCATCTGATGGACGCTGATGCATTAGCATAATGTAGGGTAAAGATCTATTCCAGAGATTGTTATATTTTCTACCAATCACTCTAAGTATCTCCGCAAAGCTCTTTTTACCTTCATCTGACAAGTCTGAAATAGCAGTGATGTTACTTTTTGCTATTATATGCACTTCATAGGGATATCGGGCATAGAAGGGGACAATGGCAATGAATACATCATTCTGCCAGACAATACGTCTACCATCTTCCATTTCCGCCTGAATGATATCGTCATATAGATTCTTGCCAGTTCGAGCTTGATATGTTTTTGCCGCTTCCAGTTCCTTTGCCGGAATAGGGGGGATGAAGGGGTAGGCATATATCTGACCATGTGGGTGGGGAAGCGTCACTCCAATCTCTTTACCACGGTTCTCAAAAATATAGACATAGTCGACATAGCTGAGTTTTGATAGCTCTTCATATCTATCTGCCCACACATGTACAAGCTGTTCCAGCTTCTTGAATGGAAGATCATGCAGTTCAGCATCTATTTGCGGAGTGTAGCAAACAACCTCACATACTCCTGCAGCCTCACGAACCGGATATAATTCGCTACCAGGCAGAGAGGGCTCGGGTGGTGTACTTCTGAAGGAGGGAAACTTATTATCGAAGACAACTATTTCATAGTCTGCAGCTGGAATTTCAGTGGGGAAACCGGCAGGTTTTGTAGGTGCTAATGGATCATAATCTGGAGGTGGGAAGAAGGTTCTATCCTGTCGGTGAGTAGCAGTCACTACCCATTCACCTAGTGTGGGGTTCCAGCGGAGTTCAGACATCTTTGCTCTCTTTCTCACCTGATTTTAAAATCTGGACTTCAGCTTCAACGGATTTGAACGCATCTGTCTCACTATCTGTTGCAGTTTCTGGAAAGTGGTAGTAGGTTAGTTTTCTACCATCTTCTTTTTGTATCTGTTTTTTTTCTATATACAAAACAGTACTCCTTCCCTCATTTGAATATTGATCTATGATGTCCCATTGATATTGTACCGGTTCATCGCAGTCTGGAAGCTTTCAGCAACTGCAGTCTCTACTGCATCTGCCGCAAGGTTGATAGCCTCATCAATCATCGGCTGCTCCTCGCGAGAAAACCTGGAGAGAACAAAATTGACCATTTGCCCCGGGCGGGCAGAACCTATCCCTATCCGAATTCGGGGAACTTCGGGAGTATTTAGACATTTAATAATATTATCCAGCCCATTTTGTCCTCCTGCACTTCCCTTCTCCCTAAGTCGCAATCTTCCAAGGGCCAGGTTTAGATCGTCCAGTATGATGATACAGTTACCAACAGGGATTTTATAGTAACGCAGCAACTGTCCGACAGCCTGTCCAGATAAATTCATAAAGGTCATCGGTTTCGTCAAAACTACTCTTTTCCCTGAAATGGTTCCTTCGCCGAAAACTGCCTGATGCTGTCTTTTCTTAAGGGGAATAGAATGTCGTTTTGCGAGAATATCTATTACTTCAAAACCGACATTATGTCGGGTTTGAGCATATTCCGTTCCCGGATTTCCTAGCCCGACAATAAGATGCAACTGGTTTTGTTCCATTTACTGATCCGTGTTGTGTAAGCTATCCGCCATCATAGCCCTCATTCGTTTTCTCAGGATATCAATCAATTGATAACTGTTAGAGGCTTCGTCCTTATAATACCAGTGTACCCAGCCGTTACATGAGGGTGTTCCAAGTAGATGAGCACCTGTCCTGTGGATTGATCCCTGAAAGGAGTCGCTTAACAGGCTGCCATCTTCCTGAATGGTAGCAAAAATATCCGAGTTGTTTAATCGTAACCGTTCGCCTGACTTCAACAGGCCATTTTCGATGAGTGTGATGAAGGGTATTTTTATTTCTGGTGTGGCATTCAGTCCTAACAACGATTCGTCAACTTTTTCATGAGGTGTAATTGACGAGATCCGTGTGGAAGCATACCCAATATAATCTCGTTCCTTTTCAATGCCAATCCAGTTTCTGGATAACTTAGCTGCCACAGCTCCTGTGGTTCCTGAGCCAAAAAATGGATCCAGCACAACATCTCCAGGCTTGGAGCATGCCATGATAATTCTATGCAGCAGAGCTTCTGGTTTCTGTGTAGAGTGCAGTTTGCTGCCATTCTTTGTTAACCGTTCTGCACCTGAGCAGATAGGCATATACCAGTCACTACGCATCTGCAGATCTTCATTTCCAACTTTAAGGGATCTGTAGTTGAAGGTATAGCCCGCATTTGCCTCACTTCTGGTAGCCCAAATCATGGTTTCATGGGCATTACAGAATCTGGTACCGTTCATGTTGGGCATTGGATTATTTTTAATCCATACCACATCATTCATTATCCAGAAACCCAGATCCTGCATAATGGCCCCAATTCGGAAAATACAGTGGTAGGATCCAATCACCCAGATGCTGCCGTTATCCTTCAGGCATTCCCTGCACTGTGACAGCCAGTCACGGGTGAATGTATCGTACTCTTTAAAACTTTGGAATTTATCCCACTCATCGTTCACAGCATCAACTGAAGTGTTATCAGGACGAAAAAGCGGTTGCGGGAGCTGCATGTTGTAAGGTGGGTCTGCAAAAATGAGATCTACAGAGCGTTTAGGGATCGATTTAAGTATTTCCCTGCAGTCTCCTTCAATTATCTGATTAAGAGGCAGTGTACTAGGGCTTTGTTTGGTAGACATGACAGTCTATTTTACAATATTGTCCTGTGTTTCGTGTAGTTTTTTTAGCTTATAGCGGGTATAGATAATATCTACTGAAAAATATGAAGGGACAAGACACTGACATCTCCAAGAAGAAAACCAGCAGTACCTGTGAAAACCAAAACGTTTGAACGCAAACGCGTTCGAAATAAGCAATTCGCTATTGCTGTTAATATTCTTCAAACCTTAATTCTCATTGTTCCAGTTGCTCTTAATATCATAGGGCCCGAAACAAGCTGGTTGGGTACTCTCAATATGTATCTACCTCAATGGATTTGGGGCATTCCTCTTCTAATCACTTTACCCCTTACTTTTATCCTCTATCGTAAATTGTTCTGGCTGCCCATGCTGTCTATTTTGTGGGTGGTTGGGCCAGTAATGGGCTTGGTGATCAATTTTCCACAGAGTGCCTTAAACTCATCGGATGTAATCCGGATTATGACCTATAATGTGAAAGGAGGCAGGAGGGATGCTAATGCCGTGGCTGCAGATATCAGGAAATATCACCCTGATGTGATTCTTATGGATGATCAGCAAGGTGTATTAAGAACTGTCGTTGGCACCGTATTGTCTGGTTGGCATATAAGTGATGATCCTCAGTTTGTTGTCGCCACCCGATTACCAGTTCTCTCTTACAACGGCCTGGAAAGCTCACATGATACAGGAGAGCCATATGTTTCGGATCTAAGAATCCTCTTCCATCATCAGCGAATCACATTTCTTCCAGTACACCTTATGACTCCAAGATTTGGAATTAAAGCTATTGCAAAACGTGGCAAGCTTGGTGAGATGGAGGCATATGCACAGTACCGGCTTATTCAGGCAGATACAATTTGTGGAGATCTTAGCCTGGATAGGGGACCGATAGTAGTAGCGGGAGATTTTAACTCAACAGTGAGTTCATTAGTAATCAGGAAGTTACTGAACAAGGGTTTCGAGGATGCATTTTCTGTGGCTGGGAATGGGTATGGCTATACCTATGGGCAGTATACTCCACTGCACTATCCTTTTATGCGAATTGACCACATCCTGATAAACAAGGATTGGAAGGTTGTGGACTGCTTCACAGGTAATAGCATAGGTTCTGATCACTCTCCTGTAATAGCAGATTTGGAACTGAAGCACCCTTGAACGAAGTGCCATTCATAACGTATTCACAAGTTCTGATAACTGGCGGGTAGGTCACCCAGCCAGTTATCCGGTTCCTATTAAAGTGTTTGTGGTCTAGAATTGTATGTATTCATTGAAGAACTTGAGTGCATCAACAATGTGGGTGTCCCAGTATTCCCAGGTGTGTGCCCCAGGATGCTCTTCATAAATGTGCTTGTACCCAATATCGTTCAGATATGCATGCATCTGTCTGTTTTGATCCAGCAGAAAATCATCTACGCCAGTGTTGAAGGCGAGTGCAGGTCGCTGGCTAACGGGAAGATCTTTCAGTAACTTATACAAGTCATGAGGTCCACCTGTAGGAGAATCCCCTACAATAAGCATCATCTCCTTTTCCCAGTCTGAGTTATTGGCTTTCGCCAACTCGAAGTTCCCAAATCCTACTGCACCGGATAAGCTAACGGCAGCACAAAATTTATCGGGAAATTTGAGAGCCAGTTTGAATGCTCCGTAGCCGCCCATAGATAGCCCAGCAATACATCGCCCTTTTCTATCGGGGATAACAGGAAACATTTTTTCAATGTAACCCATGAGGTCCACCATGATTGACGATTCCCACTTGGGACCTTTTTCAGCATCTATATACCATCCCCGTCCAGTATCAGGCATTACAACTACCAGGTTTTTACCAGAAACATGCCGCTCAATAGCACTTTTTCTGCACCAAGCAGTGTGATCATCTGACTGGCCATGAAGTAGATAGAGAACGGGAAATGGACCGGGACTATCGGTTTCTGGCAAAAGAATATTACAAGCTATCATCTTTTGTAGAGAAGGACTGGTGTACTTGAGTTCACAGAATGCCATGGGTTGTTATTCTTTCTCTTCGGGATGGAACTTTAGCGAAAGCGAATTGATACAGTACCTTTGACCTGTAGGTGCAGGACCGTCATCGAAAACATGGCCTAAATGGCCGTCACATACTGCACATCGTACCTCAATTCTATTCATTCCATGACTATGGTCTTCAACAAATTTAATACTTTTCGGATCAAATGCGTCCCAGAAACTTGGCCAGCCACAACCAGAATCGAATTTGACATCAGATGTGAATAGTGGAGTGCCACAGCCTGCACAGGAATAGGTGCCATCATCATGCTTGTTCCAGTAGGCATTCTGGAATTGGGGTTCCGTGGCTGATTGTCGCAGGACTCGATATTGATCGGGAGTTAATTCCTTCCTCCACTCAGCATCTGATTTTTCTATTATAGGGTTGCTCATGAAGTTTATCTCCTGTGTATTTTTACAGTCATTTAAAGTAGACGGGCAGAACGGGAACTACAGTTCCCATTAGTATTGTTAATATAAATGCAAATATCGAGAACAAGAATGCAAATACTGACGTCTAATACATCAACAAGGTATTATAGCTGCTTGAACTCGCAATGTTACATTCTATAGGTAATATGGAATAAACAATTATTATTACCTGTATCTGTGGCTAAAATTGCTAGAAAGGAGTAACTCTATTATTATGGAATCCAGTAAGAGCGGATATGATATCTGCTTTTCAACCGAGGAAGCGCTGAGTTTACTGGAACTTATTGTCACCAGTGCTGGTGAAATGACGCCTGAACAACGAAGTGTGGTGATGAAATTAAGTGAATATTGTCGAATGGCTTTACGAGACAGGACAGACCATGCTATTTCAGCGGGACTATCCAATACAGCAGCTGCTTAGTAGTTTGAGCTAGTTGAGAACTTATACTTTCATTTATACCAAAGCTCTCTGGGAATTCCCAGAGAGCTTTATTTGCTTATATTTTTGCATCATCACCGAGTAAATGATGATGGTCTATATTGGAAAACATCGATAGGTTGTGATCCCCAGAGAAGCTCCATAGATTGCCCACAGGCTTCCGGTAATATAATCTCCTAATATCAGCCCAATGAAAAAAGGAATATATCTTCTGTAACTCTGCATACCTCCATAGCGTGTTATGAGAGCTTTTACAGACCATCCAATGAAGGTTGCGCACCAGATCCAGTCCATCGTGAATGTTCCGGATAGTGCGTATCCAATAGGATGGAATGGCCACGCTATAAACCGTGAACGCATTTGGTAGAGAAAAATGGTGAAGAGCATACCTGCTGCCACACCTTCAAGTCTTCCATACCTGGGGTGCATGCTGTTGTCTAACCAGTGGGTGGTAGTGCTCCATACCTGTTCGCCAATACCTGTACGCCATGAGTTCACTTTTGCAGAAGCCGCTCCATATTTGTAGTAACAGGAAAGGAGTGCAGCCCATGAAGAGAAGCAGCCGATGACTATCGCCAGCAGGATAACTAATACCAGCTGTCTTGGTTTAATGGATGATGCTTCACCAATTCGCATAGCTTCAAGCTGATTAGGCATCTGTGTTGTTCGCATATCCATATCACTCCATAGCAGGAGTGTGAGGCTAACAGTTGATTGATGGTTAAATGCAGCACTGCCAAAACCAGAACGCATGAGAGTGTGAACATTGGTATTGGGTCCGAAGCCCCATGGAAGCCCAGCTTCTGCGCGCATGCGTGTAAATGTAACCACAAAGCAATAGAAGAGGAAAAAGTAGACGGCTGGCATCCAGACAGGCATGCCGATGGCTACTCCAAACGCGGTAAGGAGGCAGTATCCTGCCACCACGCCAACGAGAGCAAAGCGGTAATCCATGCCTTCGTTTTTGTCTTTCTCTTTGTTGTATTTCCACGGTGTGAAGATGCCTTTGAATGCAGTAGCTATATGCTTGCGAAGTCCATACATTGCATAGATTGCTACCATGATGAATGCTCCAGCAGACTGCTCGCCCAGATATGGCATCTCAGACTGAGCAGGAGGCGCCCCAGCGGCATGAAACCCTGCAGCTGTAGTAAACACGTTCTGAAACTTACCAAAGAAATAGAAAAACCACAGAGAAAATGACACATCCAAAGGCAGGAAATAGATTAAGCCAATTACCATAGGGTAAAAGGAGAGCTGTATTGTGCCCATACCATTCCATGGGGGATTTGTGAAAAGCCCGGTCAGATCCAGGCGTGGATCGCTGGGTTTTATAGGCAGGAACGGTATATTGGGATAGAGGGTATTAAGTGACGCAAGAGATTCGAGAATAACAGGAATTACAAAGCCAATCTTGAACATACTGCTGTTGAAGATATCCTCAGCCCATCCCTCTTTGCTTATTTCCAGTGGCAGCATGGTTATAGGAAAGCTGAGACGTTCTTCATCCGCCCACCGTCTTCTCACCAGCACAGAAAGGCATAGCATAACCCATAACATTACAATTATAAACCCTGTCCATACCAGAATTGGGGTTATCCATCCTTCGATATTAGTGATATTCCAGAATGAACTGCTCCCGCTAAAATAGGCATGAAGTACTGCTGGATTTGGAAGAAGCCAGGGTTTGAGATAGGGAACCAGGCGCGTTGACCATAGGTTTTCTGTTGTGCTGTAGTGGGTGACATCTGTGATGGTGCTGATAAGAAACTGCATCATACCTATTCCGCATATCCCAACGGAACAGGTTTGCATAACGTAAATCGTCATCAGTTCGCCTTGAGATAGTGCGAACTTTGGAGCTATCCTTATAATGACGCGGTTGAGAACCATTACAACAAAGAGGGCAAACACAGCGGATATTATGAGTGACATTGCAGCAAGGTCTGTCCCCCCTGCAACAATCTCGTCATATTCTACCCAGTAACAGAGTACTGGAATGAGAAGAGCTCCTATCAATACCGACCTTGGTGTGACAGACATCATTCTTTTTGGAGCAGTTATTGGTTTGTTCTGTGAATCGGACATGCTAGTCTATTTGACTTTTGTTAGTGAGTGTCCTTCTTTTTACTGACACCCATCAAAAAATAGTTGAAATTCCGATTAGAGCCAGGATACATGGATGCCTGCAGGCATGAATAGCTTTCAAATTTGAAAATAAAATTCGCAAGTCTGTAAATGAGGATGCAATGTAGTAGACAAGCAGGATCAACAAATCCGATTAGAATTCTTCATAAGTAATATGCAGTATTGAATTGATTGCAAGTAAATATATATTATTTTACATTGTTTTAAAACATAGCTATATACACATAACTCGTTTTATTATGAATATGAGTGTTACAACATCAATCTTTGATTAATCGTAAATATTTAAATATAGTTCTAATGTATTTTAATAACGATTGTGTCTTGTGTGCTATAAGTCTCTAAAGTTAAATAGAATGTTCTTGTTTAGAATATTGATTCAGCATCGAGATTTTAGACAAATTATTAAATATGAAACAATTATAAAAGAATATATATCAAAAAAAACGCGATCATATTAGTAAAATATTCGAATGTGGATACAATCAAAATTAGAATCAATGACATTAAAAGTGTGTAATTCACGAATATTTGCGATTATATACTTCAAAAGCATTAGATTAGTTTACATCTTTGGAAAATTAAAAAATATATATTACGCGATGCGATCAATACGGCAGTATCAGGCAAAAATTGTTCGAAAGTCCCCTTTGTGAAACGGAAAAAGTAAAGCTAATGGAGCCGATTGTTTTATTTTACACATGAACTCTAATGTTTTCATCGTTTTATGGTCCATACCCTCGCTTCATATCCCAAACAGGGAAGTGTGGAAGTGCATCAGTTGGTGAAGCGATGAACGCCTCTGACTGGGCCGCCATTTGCAAAGCCCGACGTTTCGCAGCGGCGCCAATATCCTGGCGGCCCAGAGCTGGTGCCACGCATCCGGACCGTACCGTTCCAGGAGAAGGAATTAGCCCTTGGGCGATGAGTGTACCGTTTGCACCTTTTAAGGTGAGTATCTCGATAAGGACTTCGCGAAGCTGTTGAATGGTTTGAGTGCCCATTTTCTCCTCCCATTCCTGTTCAATTTCTTGTGTGAGTTTATAGTAATGCTGCTGTTTCAGGCAGCCAATAGATGATAGCGATACCTGCTTCCCTCTATTTATGTAGTTTTGGGGATGTTGTAATACAAAAGCTCTGAGCCTCCAGCCAATAGAACAGCATTCAGGAGAAAGTCCGGTTAGTTTTGGAACTTCTGTGAGAGGGATAGGATCTTCAGAAAGCACTCTAAGTATATTTGCACAATGCTTGATAGAAGTGAAGGGTTCACGTTCAAATTCACATGCATATAAAAGCAGTGCTCTGGAGAGCAACGTTGCGAGAGACTGCTTACCGGGTTTTTGTCTTGCTAAACGTTTGTAGAGATACAACTCATATTTCTCAAACTCTGATGGAAGTGCATCAGGGAGTTGAAGCTTGTAGTAATCCAATATAAGCTTGAGCAGGTTTTGCAGGCAGGATATACGCTCATCTCCAAAACGCTGCTGCCATCTATTGTCTATAACATCAGGTAGTGGAGACCATACCTCAACTGCTGCCTGTCCCATTTTTGTGAGATGTACGATAGTATCAGGCAAAATTCTTCGTGAACTACCAAATCCTTCCCTCTTCGAGTTTCTACTATCCGCCGATAAAAGGGAAGCATTATGCATTCCATTGTTTTTATTTATTTCAAGATTTATGATATGCCATCTTTCCAGGCATCCGAGCTTGGGTTTGATATTCCTTTCCAAAGCTTTCGATGTAAGTTCGCGAACAGTAAGTGGTCTATCTGCCAAAAACCTTATCAGATTCGACCATAAAACTAACGAAAGATTGATACCTGGGTAACCTGCATTGCTAAAGCCGGTACTGAATTCATTATCAAACTCAAGGGTATACGCTATAAGAACCTGTGAAAGCAGTGAAGAAAGCGGACGGTTTGAAAGTGATTCAGGAATGGAATTCTCAGTCATATGTAATCATCCTCGTTAGTTTATAGATCAATCTCATTTCCATTAAAATGCTGAATTTGTACATCCAGCAAATTATACATGCCATTAATGATTTGAAGATGGATTAGTTTGTAGAAAGTCTAAATATAATTGCGAAAATGGGTGTAATATTGTGATAACTATATTGCATCTTGTGATAGCGAATTCTATAATGCTCAGGCAACAGAAATTACAAAATGAACAGAAACGGATTCGGAGAACGCCTCTTAGTAAGCAGTTTCATAGTTCGTCTGTACCGTATACAACAGCCAAAGAGACAGCCTGAAGATCTGGACCGGGTATTAACTTTTTTAGAATATCCCATATTAGATCCTGTTTCTCTGTCTCAGTTTTACCATTAAACTGATCAGATACTATTACAACCTGAACTCTGCCGCCAGAACCTTCATGAGTTTCAACTACTGTATTCTCTTGAAAATTTTGTCGATGAAGTTCCTTGATGAGCTTCGATTCCTTCATATAATCAAACGTTAATGTAGACATTATCTGCTCCGTGCTTAAGGTACTAAACTAACAACGTAGTTAACTATTGTTCTGACTGAGTTAACAAATTCAACAGGGTCTATCTTCTCCGCAGTTCTATCATTGTAGCGCCAAGTTGATCTCCATTTGAAACATTTTCCTATCTCTTTTACAAGAGCTGGAGGTAACTTTTGTTCCAAATCTGTCAAAATATATAGATGAGATAAATTATGACCATCTCTACCGAAAATATCCAACGGTTGTTTCCCCTGTCTACTTAATCTTTCTTTTAGAGCTGTTCTAGTAGAGCAGTTATTTTTTGTTAGTAAATATGCTTTGAAAATACACTCTATTCCGTAGCCAGCAAGATATTTCGCACCATCTGCGTGACGTGTAGATGCACCATGTTCATGTGGACGTAATGAAGGCATATGAACTAATTCTTCTGCATCTTGTAGTCTTGCTATAGCTGCATCTCTAAAATCCTGCCATTTTTCATCTTGACTCATGTTACCTTCTTAAAATAATTATAGCCTTCGTGTCAGTCCACGCTTCTGATATTAATACCATCATATTACCCCACCTGCCGATCACGAGCGAACCAACTCCTCGGTGTGAACGAGGTGCTCGAACACCTCGCGTACCCGACCTGGCAAGCTGCCCCCCTGTACCAGCAGCCCCAGCTCCATGTTCAGGGTGAAGGCGTAGTCCGTGAGGTTTGCACTGGATTCCTTATTCTTAGCCACGTATTATACAATCAGCCTTTGAAAAATAGGCAGGTTCTCGGTAATCGATGAGATAGGTTGGAGTTAAGTCTAAAAAAGATACAGAGGATCGTATTACACGAATCATCCATGGTTCTAGAAGATTTACTTCGTACCGCCTACCTGCCAGCTTTGTCAGCTATTCTCAGGGTAGGCAATACTGTACCGTATTGCCTACCCTGATAACCTCACAGTACTCGAACCATCTCCAGCAAGCCTGGCTGCTCGGCGTTCGCAGCGCTAATGTTCACCTCAGGCGCCAGGGCTGCACGGATAGCGTTTTCCTGGCCCGCATCCAGCACATCCGCAAAGGATCTGATATGCTCCATTGTGGTTTCGAACACCTCATTACGAAACTGCTGTCTATCGGCATCTGTAACGCCAGTAAGCTCTCTAATGAGCGATGTGAACCCTTTAGCATCTGGCAGCATGTATGGATCCAGCTTGCCGGCACTGCCGACCAGCGTACGCTCCAGGTCTCGCGGGCTTATGTCAACAGTTCGCAGGAACTCAGAGCTGGCCCTGAAGTTCGCTAGCGTTTTTGTGAGGTTAGGGTCCCGATATGACGTGAACGCGAACGTGCCTGTCATCCTGTCCAGTCCGGCACCCGCGCCGTATGCACCACCCATCTGCCTCACGCGTTCCCATAACCACAGCGTGTTGAGAACGTTGGTGATGGGTATTATGGATCCATGTTCCTTGTAGCCAACATCGTAAACGTTGAATGCTGTACCGACATGGTTCACCTGACCGGCGATTGTATAGCCCTGGTTGACAGTATTGATGCTGGATGGCCAGGTTTTCAGCTCCGATTGTGAATGTGGAAACTTCTCCAGGAACTCGCCAACCACAGGCAGCACATCTCTCTGTGTGGCATCGTCCAGTGTGAGATTTGCGACCATTACCGATCTGTTCACAAGCAGGGAGCGCATCTGCTGCAGTGTAGCTAACACACCCTTCCAGTCGGTTTCAATTTGTGATGCCAGCTTGCGAAGGAAGAAGAGATATTCCAGCCCGGAAGTGCTTTCAGATGCCCAGTCTGCTTCCGAGAAATTTGCCATCAGGCGGCTTTTAACATAGCCTGCTCCACCGGGGGCAAGCCGGGACTCGATGGAAGCTTTCTCCTCCTGAACATACTGGAGGAAACGCTCTTTATCGTCAAGCCTCACAGTGAGGAGTGTCTCCTGCATGAGAGCAAGCATCTCGCCTGTATTTCCAGGTGTAGCTTTGCCTCTAACAAAGAGCATAGCTGCACTTTGTGAACTGGTGCGTTTGGGCGTGATTGTCTTGGACGCGTAGATACCACCCGTACTTTTCCCAACGCGCTGCATGAACCTCAATGCATCCGTTTTTTCTGTTCCTGCTTCAGAGAGTAGTCTGCCGAACAGGGAGATATATGGCAACTGCTCAGCAGAGAGAACATGCATGTCCATTCCAAGGTCAAAGTAGACAATCCCATTGGTGAACAGGTCGTGTGTGAACAGATCCACCTGAGCCAGCTTCGACTTTTCAATGGGTATCTGTCGAACAGAGCGTTCCACATCTTTCAGTGCAAGGGCTGGCATTGTAGCCAGAGCCTCGGGACTGTCGGGAGTCTCCTGCATCCGTTTGAGGGCATGTGTGTCCTGTACAATCTGATCAAGTTCTGCTTCGGATAACTTTTCACGAATCTGTTTTAGTCGAGCTTTTTCTTCATCAGCCCGCTTGCCATCCAGGTTAGGATCCGGGTTAATCAACGTGGTAACCCTGTGCGTATTTTTCAGGAAGTAGGTATCAATTAAGCCTTCCAGATAACCTTTTTTCCCTAGCTGGTTGCGCAGGTTTGTGAGATGGTGCTCGAATGCAATTAATTCTAGTGGATCACCGCCATAGTTCCATGTAGCCAGTGAACGAATCATGAGTGCCAGACCACGTGGGAAGCTGCCGGTATTGTTTTCACGCATAGCAAATTCAATGCTGTTAAATGCCGCCTCAACTGTTTCAGCATCGATTCCATTGGTGCTAAGTTCCTGCAGTGTGTTCAGTATAAGCTTTTCAACTTCTGGTGCATTCACTTCATCAATCTGCTTTAATCCCACTGAGAAATGCATCTGTCTGAACTGGGTACTCAGACCACTTCCTGTGAGAGATTCACCAAGACCAGACTCGAGTAGAACTTTCCTCAGAGGTGATTCAGAGGAACCTAGAAGTACCTCCTCCAGCAGATTGAGGCCGTATAGAAGCTCCGCATTAACAGCTTCTGGCAGCAGCCAACTTAGGGTGATGAACGATTTGGCACCTTCTCCCTGTCCAGCTGGATAGAACCCGGTGACATGCTTTGGTTCACGAAACTGACTTTGCAGAGGGACAGGGGTTGGAGGCGGTATCGCATCAAATTCGGCGAAATAGACATCCAGACGCTGTAGCCGCTCCTCTTCTGGATCATCTCCATACATTACTGCAAGGCAGTTTGATGGATGATAATATGTTTTGTGAAATTCCAAAAAATTCGCGTATGTCAGGTTTGGAATGCATGCAGGGTTACCGCCAGAGTCCTCTCGAT
Organism: bacterium; assembly: GCA_021805395.1. Taxonomy (GTDB): domain Bacteria; phylum Armatimonadota; class Chthonomonadetes; order Chthonomonadales; family Chthonomonadaceae; genus JAJZFJ01. Next base: position 957 of record JAJZFJ010000275.1, on the reverse strand, counting down.
AGATCGTATCTGGGAATAGGGCTTCTTTAGACAGGTTATCCAGTGCCTCTTCAGGAGTGGCGTATGCACCCTTCATCTCATTGAAGACAACTCCCTTGTAGATCATCTCATCTTCGGGCTTGTCCAGTTCAAAATGCCAGCCCTCCTGTTTCAGTACTTCTGGTGCAAGGGTGGGGAAGAATGTGGTGTCTAGATAGACGTCCATAAGATTGTAAAAATCCTGAAGATTTTGGCTGGCAATGGGGTAGATGGTTTTATCAGGAAAGGTCATTGCATTTAAAAACGTGTACAGTGAACCCCTGGCAAGCTCAATGAAAGGTTCTTTCAGAGGATATTTGCGAGAGCCACACAGTACCGAATGCTCCATAATGTGTGCAATGCCTGTGGAATCGTTAACCGGGGTATAGAAGGAAAGGCCAAAAGACTTGTTTTCATCATCATTTGTTATAGATAAAAGCTGCGCCCCTGTTTTGTCATGGCGAAATAATCTGGCCAGGGAATTGATTTCGTGAATCTGTTGTTCTCGAATAAGTGAGAACCCGTGTTGGTTCATTCTTGCCTCCAAATTTTCTAAACAAAGTCTACCCCGATTACGCTGGAGGATGGGACAAGGTTTCTGCTGACATGAAATAGATGAGCATAAATTGTGGGTGATTCACAACGAAAATATTACACTTTTAGAGCTTAGGGAGGTGGTCTAAATAATTTAGAATGGTGCTGCGAATATAATTTCACTGTTTAGTAGACTAATTACTGGATTATATTATGTCTGAAACATGTTCAGCATACACCAACGGGTTAAAAACGGATATAATATAAGTCAATAGCCCATATAGTAACTTTTGGGAGGTCTCCCTTGGCATCTTCTGCAATTGACCTTGAATTGGAAACACTTATTCGAGCGCGTTATCCCATTATCTATATTGTGTCATGGGAAGAGCAGCGTGTAGAAGAAGC
>JAJZFJ010000004.1 GCA_021805395.1 bacterium | reverse complement strand
GTCTTTTTGATATGCTGGTGAATAGGTGGAGTGTCGAGATTATTTACCAGGCAGCGGCGATTTTGAAACCACAATCACGATATTTATTTCAGGAATACTACTTGCATGGGACTGAACTTGAGCCGTTAGCTGTTGAAAGTGGATTGTCAATTCCCGCATTGAAAAGACGACTGTATCGTGCCCATGATGTTGTAAGGCAGATTCTTTGTGAAAAGTATGGTTTTGTTTACATCATCAAAAATAGTAGATAAAAGTATACATAATATTCAATTATAGAAACTATTTACAAATTTAAAATGAAAAAATGTCATCTTTTGGCATTCAGCTGTCCTTATATATTAGGGATGAAAAATTTGTGGTGTAATCTCTGGTCGATTGGCTCAATACAATTAGGAGAAGTGTAATGAATTGGAGTAGATCATCTTTGTTGATCATAAACATCATTCTTGCTTTTTCACTAGTATTGGCCCCATTAAAGGTTTTTGCCCAAGGACCACCTCCTGGCAGTATCGTTAGTTTTACTTTTTCCCCTGCTTCGGTCTCAGGAGGAACAAGTTCTACAGCTACTATCATAGTATCCCCGGCTCCAACCGCACCAACTACTGTAAATCTAAGTAGTACAAACAATTCAGTAGCGTCTGTACCTTCTTCAGTGACCGTTCCGAGTGGAGCAACGACAGTTACATTCCCTGTAACTACCTTTGGTGTGACAACTGTAACAAATGTTCCTATCATGGCAAATTATGTGGCGAGCGAGATGACATCGAGTATAACAGTCACACCTGTGGGTGGAAGTTCTGTCACAGTTTCCCTTAATCCTGCTTCCGTTACAGGTGGTTCAAATTCTACAGGAACTGTATCTATATCACCAACTTCAAGTACGGTCACTAGTATTAGTCTTTCAAGCTCAAATACGGCTATAGGTACAGTGCCAAGTTCCATCTCAATACCAGCAGGATCAACTTCAGCAACTTTTACTGTTTCCACAGTGGCTGTCACGAGCAGTACCCAGATTACAATTGGAGCATCGAACGGCAGTGTACAAGGAAGTGCCATGCTTACTGTTAATGCTGTATCCTCTGGATTAACATTAAATCTCAACCCTACCTCTATAATTGGTGGAAGTTCATCTACAGGTACTGTTACTCTATCTGCTCCTGTTAGTTCAAATACTACCATAACTCTCTCAAGTTCTAACACTACAGTGGTAACTACACCTTCTAGTGTCACCGTTCTTGCAGGATCAGCAACAGCGACATTCCCCATTACAACAACTTCCGTAACTGCAGTCACAAACGCAACGATTAATGTTACTTATCAGAGCAGCACTGCTTCAGCTTCACTTACAGTTGATCCACCTAATCCAAACACGGATTATTGGGACATCACCGTACAACCGATGTTGAGTTCAGGTGCACAATCAACTGTGACAAAAGGTGAGAGTACTGCCACTTTGTGGGCATCCATTAACTTTACTATGATTCCGAGCCAGATATATACAGTTTTTGTAAATGTGCAATGGAATATCACTGCAACATGGGTTGCTCCAGATGGCGCGCCACCTCCATCACAAGTTATAGTAAATGAAAATGTGAAGGCACAATGGGATACAGACCAGGAGGCAATATCTGGTTCACTTGATGCAGGATATGGTTTCCAGCTAACAAATTCCAATAACTCACATGGTCTTGTGCAGGGAATAAATTATCAGATTCTCCAAGTTCAAAATAATCAGGTGACCTGGACTCTATCACAGAATGCTTCTGTAGAAGATTTTTGTCTGTCATCAATTGATTACTGGGATTTAACATCCTGTAATGATTACGACACAATAAAAATTCAAAATTTAGATGTCGAAACTAGTGGTGGGATTGTCGCACCTACAATTGACAATCTGTTGACAGGTCAACAATGCACTGCAAGCCTTACAACAGGTGACCTTGTTCCTATTCCGACATCATACCATTGGACTTTGGCTGCAGGAGCATCAGCACCTTTTCAGTGGTGGACATGGTCTTTTACAAATAACACCGCAACAGGAATTTATACAGATATGTCAAATGTTCCTACCAACACAGCTACCTATTCAACGCACTTTGCTCGACCAGATATGAGCGGAGCAGTAAAATTTAGCTGCGTTGTGACACTTAACGTTCCTCAATCGACGAGTATAACAATAAAACCGCAGGGCGGTTTTGGAAATGTGACTTTGTTGCAAAGGAAACCAATAAACGTGAATCCAGTGGTATTCAATAACTTAGGAATCCAAATTGGTTATGTTAAATTAGTGGGTAATGCAGTGGGGGCAGCCAGTCTCATTAGCCCCATTAATCCAAACCAACATGTAGGGATTATATGGAATGCACAAGTAACAACCCCGGCGGCATTTGTTCAGGCGAACCAGAACTATCCTGACGGGCTCTGGATGTTTGTTCAATTGATTGAGCCAAAACGCCCACAGATTACTTTACCAAGCTATGTATTAGACAATACCTGTCCATATACATACTGCGTTCCAGCAAATCCTCCGTTTTTCGCTGATACTACCCAGGGTACATTTGCAGATGGTCCTTGGGTACCCCTGCAAAACCCGCCTCCTTCTGGTGTAACAACTTATGAACCTGAAGATTTCTTTAAAACGTATGTGATGTATCAACCTCCAGGTTCAGGTAGTGCCTATGTGCCAGTAGACCTAATGATATGGAGCTGGAGTCAGATAGTGAATTATGTAAACGGCTTCTGGACCCTTCCTGGAAAGCCTAATGCCGTATCGGCTTCTGTGGATCCTATATACTCGGACAAATTTCCGGTTTGGAATTCCTATTTTAAAAACTCTTAACCTGCAACCCATTTGTAGTATTCATAATGATTGGAGACAAGATTAATGAAGCAGAAAACTAAATTTTTCTATACCACATGTCTGGTGAGCATAATGGCACTTGTTCCTCTGCCTACACTGGCAGATCCACCTAACCACCACTATATGACATTTTCGCCAGCCTTGGGTCGTGTTCTGAATGAATTCGAACCATATCAGCAGCGAGATTCCATTGCCAACAACAAGATGGCTGATGATATAAGGAAGCGGAACTATCAGGCAGCCATCCAAGATTCACTTAGGCGTATAGACACCGACAGAAAGATAGTGATGGAACTAAAACACCGCAGCGAATCTATCAAGATATTAGCGAGTTTGCAGTTAGCAGGAGCGTGTGATACATTGGGTGAGCTGTATGAATACAAACGTGACTATGTGCGCGCTTTAATGTATTACTGCGCACCCTGGTTTTTGCGAAATACTGGGGAGCTTCCTACCGAGTTCACAAGTACTTCCGAAGAGACAATGAAACTGTTGAACAAAAGAACCCCATTTAATGAGCCGAGGATTAGTGTACGTTACCAATTTGTTTTAGGAGGTGCTCATCTAGCTGATTCTATAGAAGCTGCGATATGTTACTACCATCTAGGTAATTATGGGATGGCAGTACTCGCATCAGCTATTGATTTGCCTTCATCACAGGTGGAAGCACTGTATAAGAAGTTGAAGGATGCAAATGTCTGGACTCTGCCAACGAAACAGGCAAAGCAGTCATCAGGAGCTGACCGTCTGTATTTGAAAACATTGGTTGCTTTTGGATCTCTGGATTCAATAGGAGATCGGCTGGCCATTCGTCGCCTAAAAGATGCCATCCGTATGGACCCTACAAATCCAGCCATATGGTCACGCCTGGGACGAGCTTATGGTGGTTGGTTGGATTTTAACGCTGCCACTGTCAAGAATTTATTAATGTCAATTGCAGCATATAAGCAAGCTGTTAAACTAGAACCATCTAATGCCCAGTATTGGGCAAATATTGGGGGAACTTACGAAGGGATTGACCAGATGCTAGAACAACAGGCGAACACTTCTCAGGAAATCAAACAGCTAATCCTCTATGGGCAAGATGCTATAGCAGCTGATCATGTTTCTCTCAGGCTTAAGTATAATAACCGGATAGTACAGTCTATTGCAAGTTTACAAAGTGAGATAAAGTCCTGGCAAAATAAGTATAACATCGTACTTCACAAAGAGGAAGATGCAGCCCTACAGAAGCATTAGAATTGGCAAAGCACTTTAGCTTTACGATTTGATACTTATTGGTTCCATATCTGATTTCCAATAGACCCAAAGATGAGTACTATTGTACATCTCTACTGTGAAGATGGATGAGTCGGTTAAGCCTGAAGAGAACTTACGCTCCGCCTTCTACTGGATGTTCGCATATGGCCAATCGGAGAGGTGTGACGCCTTCGTATTGTGGGTGCTTTTAATCTGACAATGCAACTTCCCCCCCTCGGGGCGTTTGCTGTCCCTTTCTAGGATACTGTATTGTCAAGTCCTAGTATCAAAAATGTTAATGAACAGGTAAAAATGTCCGCATAATAATAGACTACGATGACCTCAACAGGCATTCCAGCATGAACTACGGCACAGAGCTATGCCTTCGATGTAATGGGAAATCGGTTGACCAAGCAGGATTCGTTAAATGGTACGGTAAACTCTACATATACCAACGCCAACATGCTGCTCTCTGCAGGAGGTAACGCCTACGTGAGCGATGCTGACGGCAATACCCTAAGCGGCGGTGGGCGCACAATGAGCTGGGACAGTGAGAACCGAATGACGCAGTGTGTAGACAGAGGTACAAACAGCACGAGCATCTACGACTATGGAGCCGACGGCCTCCACAGGCAGGCGATTGTGACGGCTAACGGCACTACGACTACTACCAACACCATCTACGACGCCACCATGCCTGTGGAGGAGACCACCTACAATTCGGCAACCGGGCAGAACGTGCTGAGTGCCACATACTTCCAGGGAGCGCATGATCATGTCTACCGCAGAGACGGGTATAACAACGTGAGCTGGTATGTATACGACGGACTCGGCAGCGTTGTGGAGGAGGTATCGCCTAGTGGAATAGTTACTGCCAGTCGGAAGGTGCGACGTGTACCTATCCTGCAAACTGGGAAGAGTAGCCAAATGTAGGTAGGAAAGCTGTGAGATGTAAGCGGAGTCAGCACCGGACTGATCTCTATGGGCTAAACGTACTATGACCTAAGCACATTCCAATGAATATTCGAAGATCCAAAGTTGAAAGGAGATTTTTAGTATGCATATTGCAAGGCTAATTCCATTAATGCAATGGACCAAGATGGATGTTACTAAGCCTACTAGTTTTGTGGCAGAACTTCTAGATGGGTGCCAAAGGCGCTCCTTGTATTTGCCTAAGAGTAGAACTTTCAAATCTATAGCCCAAACAATCTGCCCATACTGTAAAAAATGAAACAATTATAGTAATCATATTTGATGCACAGCTACTACCTTATATTAATGTTTTGTTCAGAAATTGATGATGAAATAATTGATGGTTTACCAATTCTTTCTTATGGGTCAATTCGATCCGGGATCGCAATTGATAAAGATACCCCAACAAAACTTGGAAAATAATTGTGTATTATGAAAACAAATAATCATAACTAAATACATATGGCAATCTACCTAATACGAAGTGACAAGATTTCGTCACAGAAATGAGAACAGCTCACATGAATATAATAAATAAAAATATCAAAACATTCAAAGAGGATAAAGATTTAAGTCCAATAATATCAATGAACATTTTAAATATTATAGCTTTATATATTTTTAAAGTCCATTCGATAATAATAGTTCTAATAACAGAATCTATATATTTTATTATATCCAGATCCTTTTTATCAAATAATCGAAATGTATAGACGGATTCTTGCGCAAGAGTCAAAAACTGACCACGTTCACCCCGCCCGACTAGATCAGGATAATAGGGACTAATACCATTTAGGAGGTCTCTATAGTGAATCGTGTACAAGTTCATGAGCGCCGGGGAAAGCCGCTTAGCCGAATATACACAATCTGGCATAGATATCAAATCCTGGTGTATGGATAGCATCTGCAAACCATAATTCAATCTTACGTGTCTTGGTTAAGTACCCAATATGGAATCAATTAGCATCTCCAATTTGAGGCTATAAGAATGGGATTCCAGAAGTATCTGGAATACTTTCCTCGTATAGCGGTGCGTGGCGCGCCGAACCTCCTTCGGATGCTTTCAGGGTGACATGCTTTACGGTATTTGTGGTTAGCTTACAGAGCAGTCAGCTTTACAGGTAATGCCTAAAGACATTGCCTGTGGATTGCAAGCCCGCTAAAGCAGGCTGTGGGTTGTCCCTATTGGGGAACCGTTAGCCTTACCAATAATTACGTACTAGAGGCAAAACGGCACCTCGTACGCAAGTCTGGACGGCCAGCCCGTCAGCGTCCGGTTTTACCCCGATGTGGCATCCGCGGGGATTACCAGTGGTAACGGCACAATACATGGAGGTTATGTTCCACGCGGTTGAAACCGCGTTCTGATATAAAACACCCTCGACAAGAGGGTGTTCAGAGTGATTGTCCATAGGCTTTGGCATTTATGCTTTGCATTGCCTAATTCGTAAACAAGTTAGCCATGTTAGGTTTACAGTCTTGTCGCGTCTAGCCCACGCAGGTGGGCTTTTGCCTCTCAGCACGGTACTTCAGTGCCGTGCACAAAGCCTGCGGTCACCTCACCCCTAGCCTGCTCCTGGATGTTCTCAGACGCTCACCTGGAGTGAGGTGACCCCTCCTTATGCGGGCACTCTTAACCTGGCAATGCGACTCCACCCCCCTTGATCCCCCCTCCTCCGGGCGCGTGCTGCTGCACGCTGAAGGAGGGGGGACAGAACAATGCGCCTCCTGGTACCGTTGCCAGCAAAACCCACACACTTATCAACCCGCACGTGCCACGACCGGTTAAAGGGAAAGTGAAAGAATTCAAAAAATGAAAAACTCGAAAAAGTAGGAAATATATTTCGAAAAAGTAGATTCAGGGTGATAACTTATATATATTAACTATAATTTATTGAGTGTTTAACTTAGATTA
>JAJZFJ010000084.1 GCA_021805395.1 bacterium | reverse complement strand
TAAGTTTGAGGATTCTATTCTTCTCATCATCGCCATCATTTATCGTCAGAAAGGTCCGAAAGGAAGCAATATTGTTAACAGCATGGTTTGGTGCCACCACACTCTCAGGCTGCCCTGAGAGACCGGTTACACTGGTTAATCCCACATCAGATGCAATCACTCTACCTAATGAACGATGTTCAGATTCTATTCCAAGTATCTGTGCAGCAATGACCCTGTCTGCTTTGTGTGGAAAATCGTAAACTGCTATAAGATAGGCTGCAATGAAGGCATCTTCGAGAGTGATGAGAGTATTGAGTACTGTCTGAAGGCTCTGGTTCCCGTACTGAGTTGAGAACATACCTACTGGGAAGTAGAATGTGAGTGCGAGTGGATTTCCGCCAGCACCAGTAAGTGCCATATAGTGGATGCTCTCTTCCTCGCGTGCTGCTGCCAGGTAGGCCTGGTCGTTTGCGTTGTTGGCAAGATACTGGGTGTACAGAGAAGACTGTATCATCTGGTCATACATCACGGATGCCAAAGCCTCAGCTGTTGCTGCAGCATCAAGTATAGTCTGGGTGACATCGCGCTTTCTGTCATCGTTGTCATGTCCCCAGTCATCTGCAAATGCGCCCCCACTCAGTAGCAGATTTGCACTAGTTGCGAGCCCAGCGGCACCAACTCCAGCAAGAAACCTGCGCCTTGACCACTGTGGATCTTCCTTGGATCGGCTGTCTGTCATGATCAAATCTCCCCGTTTATAAAATTTGTGATGGCATAAGGAATGAATAGAAAGGAATGAAAATAGCACATCACATTTTAATTCTACGCCAGGGAAGTTTAAGGATTGGTTACTGCAAGGTTAAATTTTGATTACAAAATCAATAAAAGCAGTTAATAGGCATTCTTGTTACTATTTTGATTAACTTAAAAATAGGAAGGAGCTATGACGTTTACAACATCATAGCTCCTTCAAAGTGCAATTGTAACGAAGTTAAATTATCCAGATGCCGTAACTGGCATCACTGAACTGCTCCCCAGGTAACGTGACTAGACGGCAACGCATTTGTGAAGGCATTCAAATTAGTCAACTTTATCGATTTAAACGCACCAGATGCCAGAAGTGTTACTTGCCTGAATAGGATGCAGGTTGCCCAGGTCGCGGGTTGAAGTGAGGTGGCAGGTACGTAACGATACCGCGTGCGATGTCTACAGGTTCCACTCCCGTCCACTGCCACCCCAGGCTCTCCTGAGCTTTCAGGGAGTCAACCAGCGCATCAGGGATCTCGGCGTAGCTGGCAGGCAGAGCTGCTGCACGACCGGCGAGTCTTGCCGGATCGAAAGCGCTGAGCAGTCCAGTTATGCCAGGAGTGTCGGCATCCAGCGGTCCCATATTTGCACTGTGGTATTTCAGCAGCCCTTCTTTACGCGCCTGCATCTCATCCGGCAGGTTGGCCAGAGGGATGGTATCGAAGAGATTATCCACAAGCTTCACCACACTTGCGGTACATCCGGTTGCACTGTCGACTGTGTGAGTTCGCGCATAGGGTGAGATGAGCAGGAGCGGAATCCGAGGTCCTTCCGATAGCGGTTTACCATCCGGGCCGATGTTCAACAGGTGTGGTGGCACGTGGTCATAATCGCCTTCTGCATCATCCCAGGTTATGACGATTGCGCAGTGAGCCCAGTACTTGCTTTTAGCGATTGCGTTTATGGTGCGAGCCAGCATTGCTTCGCTGATATCAGAGTCCGAATCGCCAGGGTGGTCATCATCTCCCAAAAACTTGCCATCCATGTTCAGCACAGGATTCAATGGCTTGAGGCCCATTATGTTAAGCTTGCCACCTTTTACATAGTACACCCCTGGGCCCGGCAAAGAGGAGGAATCGACTGCTTTGTAGAAATCTCCAAGCCCATGAAGGTGCGATGCCATTGAGGGGTTATTGGAGATATACCCAAAGTACTGGGGACCGTTATGATGAGTGACATATGAAACGTGGAGACCATCTGCATCCACAGGGCCAGCGTCGTTGGAAGCTGGCTCCCGGTCGAAGCCCTCCTCATACCATCCCCAGTTCAGCGTCCTATTCTCCTTTGCACCAATCGCCTGTATGTCATGCTGAATGTCTGCCAGATCGGTGGAAGGTGCTCTATCGTGCGTGACCTCTTCAGGCAGGGCTTTGCCAGAGAGTGTGAGCATCAGGGTGGCAAACGTTAGATTGTTCTGGATTTTGCGGGGATTTTTCTCTTCTTTCTTGTAGTCTTTGGGATTATAGGGCATCTTCCCAGAAACAGTTTTGTCGAGTGGAGATCCCCAAAATGGATTTGAATCGTTCACTACTGGTAACCCGGGTCCACTGCCACCGTTGCCTTTGAATGCCAGTGAAGGATGCCGTATCCACTGGGTAATGCCCGTCTGAGCGGCAATAATTGAGAGGTTACCAGGGGTGGAATCTGCAGCCATTTCTTCAAAAATATGATCACACAACACAAATCTGTCAGCATATCTCCACAAGAACGGGATTGTGCTTCCGTCCTCGTGAGCCATCTCGAGTTCGCCATACTGCATTGCACGCAGAGTAGGTACTTCTGCTCCATGCATGTGGTCACGCTCTTCTGCTAAAGCGAATCGGTCCATCTGGGGCTTCCCGTTCACTATATGCAGTTTGGCAAGAGTGAGCGGATGCGAATGTCCCACACTTCCAAGATCCTGGGCATCCTGCTTTCTCCCAATGCGAAAAGGGCTTACATAGAAGATTTGGCCTTTGGTATTCAGCAGCTTCTCTCTAAAGCCAGGCGTTTTACGTGCAGATTGGCTGTATAGTCCATCCGCACCGGGATAGGTTCCGAAATAGGAATCGAACGACCGGTTTTCCTGATAGAGTACGAAAAGGTATTTCACCTTACCGCGCAATAGCTTGAGAAGTTTAGACCTACTGAGCTGTGGCTCCTGGGAGTGCGGTACTTTGTACTTTGCTACTAGAGGATCGGGTTTTACTTTTGGGGAGGTGTTCCCGACAATGGGAACGATTAGAGCACCCAGCAAACAGGAGGAACGAAACAGACGCCGCATAGGTATGAGTCTCCATTTAAAAGTGTTAACAGAACTTACATTCTAAATACTGGACAACGAGACTGAATCGGTGCTTCTTAACATAAATTTAACAATTGACACACCGGTATTCACTTAGGGGGCGAATAGTTACAAATCCACTGGGCGAGAGCAAGGGCATCCTGTTCATTCAGGCTCTTATTTACATCTACTTGTTGACGATAAAGTTGTGCATCGGCCCATTCTCTCTCAGGGCAGTTTTGAGGGTAAGGTGCGAAATTATACATCTCGAGAAGTGTGGATGCTGAGTTTAGCAGTATTTTAGCGTTGTAATATTCCCCGTAAGCCAAGCAGTAGCAGGCACTGGCCTCTAAAACTCTTGATCTAACAAGAACCCAGATTGAATCTGAAAACTTCATAACAGCTTCTCTTAGATACTCATTTGCGGAGAGAAAGTCACCGCTCTGTATTTCTAGCACAGTTAGCGCACACAGGATTGAGAGGTATTCTGATTCATGTATATTGCTATGTATAAGCATAGGATGGAGATAGGTATGTGCCAGTTTCAGATTTCCAGCTTTCATTTCGGCAAGTGCCAGTTCGTAACACCCCATACGCCAGTGATAGATACTATTTTCTGTATCCATCACCAGTTTCCTGTGCTTCTCGTTCCATTTTCTCACGCCAGTCAGATCGCCCTCAAATCTCGATATCCTGCTGAGGAATACCATGCAAAGACAACTCAGTCCTCTATTCTCTATCAGCTGTGATTCTGTTAGCGCCTGATTCTCAAGGCTTTTTGCCATTTCGATATCCCCAAGTCTTGCCCAGGCCTCACCCTCATTCAGAAGTGACATAACAGCATTGATGCGATTACCAATGCGGTTCCAAAGTTTTCTGGATTGTTGACGCCATCCAATCACCTCATTAAGCATCTCAGTATCCATAAGCATTCTGGCCAAGTTATCCAGAATTACCGCAGAAGTACGCAGGTTGCCCGTCTGCTCACATATTGCCAGACTTTGCAAGAACAGTTTTTTTGCATCTAAACGTCTGTTTTCTGCCCAGCAGATATTTCCTAATACATTAAATGCCTTTGCCAGTCCATCAATGTCCTCCTCACTCTGAGCAGATACAATTACCTGTTCAATAATCTCTCTGGCAGATTCTAAACGAACTGTTCTGTAATACAGATGCCCCTTAATGATCAACGCTTGAATTCGTCCTGGATGGTCATCAATCTCATTATATTTAGCCAAACACTCCTCAATAAGAGACATGGCACTGCTCATATCCTCTTCCATCTCAGCTTTACGAGCCAGATAGTAGAGAGCAGTTGCTTCTGTTCTACTCTCACCTTTTAAGGCAGCCCGCTGTTTAGCTCGATGCAGATAATGGAGACCAGAGTGTTCCTCACCTGTCCAGGCAGAGCCCCAGGCATGTGCCCATGCCAGTGCTCCTGCCCCAAGCATGGCCTCACCATACCAATCCTCACTCTGTACGTTATCATTCTGTAAAGCTCTGTTTAGCCACACTCGTCCTTCACTGTGCATTCCGGTCCGTTCCCACCAGGGCCACAGTGCGGCACACAGCCTCAGGAGATCAGATTTATGCTTACTACAGCCAGACTGCCAGCAATCGAGCAGGACTGCATTAATGTTGTCGCGTTCAGGTTCCATTCTGGAAAGTGCTTCCAAAAGAGATACCCCTCGCATCCGACCCATCCATTCTTCCACCCAGCTTATAAGAGAAGCTCTATGTCTGTTTGAAACGTCAGATCTCTCTCCCTCCTCATTCAGGTGCTCTCTGGCAAAAGCTTTCACCGTTTCCAGCAGTTTGTATCGTCCGGTCCTGTCGTCGTATTGTACTAATGAGCTATCAACCAGGGAGATGAGATTTCTTGTAACGTGTACAGTTTCTACTGAAAGAGCTTCCGCTGCGTCTATAGTCCAGCTTCCTGCAAACAGACTGCATGCTCTCAGCAGCCTCTTCTCCTCTGAGGTGAGCAGTTCATAACTCCAGGCAACAAGACCTTTAACTGTGCGATGTCTGCTCGAGACGTGGGTATCGGAGTTGACGAGCAGTGCATAATCACGTGCCAGTTTATCGGCAAGATCGTACAGAGGCATTGCTCGCATCTGAGCTGCTGCCAGTTCAAGAGCGAGAGGAATTCCGTCCGCTTTTTGGCATATTGAGAACACGTACTTCTCATTCTCTGGGGTAACCTTGAACGCAGGGTTGTAGGAACGCACACGCTGTACAAAGAGATCTGCCGCTCCGTCCTTCATCCCTACCACCTCCAGCGATGGAGCTCTCCAAACTTGTTCACCATTTATCCCAAGCGGCCGTCGGCTGGTGCAAAGTAGTGTAATATGAGGGCAGCGAGATAGTATGCATGAAGCAATAAGAGAGATGCAGGAATGGAGGTGTTCACAGTTATCCAGAATGAGAAGCATCTCCAGGGAAGACAAGTATTCACAGACCTGAGCGTCGAGTGGAGTTTGGGCCCCCTGTCTCACTCCAACTGCTTTTGCGATGGCTAACCAAATCTGGGATTCATCGGGTATGGGAGAGAGATCTACAAATCCGACTCCATCTTTATAATCCATTTCAACAACGGAAGCCACTGAACAGGCAAGACGTGTCTTTCCAACACCACCAGCTCCAACTATCGAGATAAGAGAACATGTCAGGAGCAGATTTTTCAGAATTGAAATCTCTCGCTCACGTCCTACAAGATTAGTTAAGAAATGAGGTAAAGTCGCCTGAGTTTCAGAAATTTGTGCAGGATTGGATCCCGTCTGAGTAGAAACAAAAGGTTTAGAACGTTTATGTCCTCCCTCATGTATTAGCATCCTGAAGAGTGTGTCAGTCTGTTGTGAGGGGGAAGTATTCAATTCGATATGCAGTCTTTTTCTGAAATCACGGTAGACTTCTGTGATTTCTGAATACCTGCCTGCATCATTTAGTGCTTCCATAAGCTCCTGAACATTGTCTTCTCGGAAAGGATCTATTTCCAGGACTCTTTTAAGATAACTAACTGCTTCATCCGGTCTGCTAGATGATAGTGCCTGCTGCGCTATTGTTACAAGCGCATGGATGATCTGTTCTTCGGCGTGGTTCCTCTCAGAATAGCACCACATTTCATTACAATCTTCCAGAAGCGGACCCCTATAGAGTTCGATCGCTTTGAGAACGCTCTCATATTGATCTGTTTTTAGCAGATTATTGAAGGTCAGATAGTCTACCTCTACATCCTGAAGATCAAAACAGAGGGAGCGAGGACTAATATTGTGTATGCGTTCACCTTCGGCTCCTAACGCACTCCTAAGTCTGGTGAGAGAAGCGCGCAGATTGGCTAGCGATCTCTGATCACTGCTTTCTGGCCAGAGAGTGGCTGCTATCCTGTCTCGTTCTACAGGAAGACCACGCTGTAGTAGTAACTGTGCTAATATCCAGCGTTCAGCTTTGCTATGGGTTCGAGGCATGGGATTACCATTGAGGTAGACCTCCATCCTGCCAAACAGTTTAATATCAAGCCTTTGCGTCATATGTTATGTGTTCTTTTAATACATTAATCGGAATTATATCGGTAATTTCTAGATCGTTCACGTTTTTTCCTCCATTTCGTTCACGTTTTCGTTCACAACTGCTTTGTACAATAGCACTGTTCATATAACATACAGGGCCAAATCTTTGCCGGAAGAACGGATTTGGCCCACTACTAATATTCTTTTGCTAAAGGGGGATTCATAGTGAACTTTCGAATTTTAACTGCAGTATGCCTAACATCAGCTGCAATCGTTTTTGGCTTACCATCCGCCCAAGCTAAATACGATAACTTCAAGGTGAGTATAGATACCTCTGGCTTCCCGGCTCTCACAGGAGGAGATACTTACAATATCTATTTCCAGCTTGTTGGGTCTGCTGGAAGCAGCGTCTCCCTGAACACTTTCA
>JAJZFJ010000184.1 GCA_021805395.1 bacterium | reverse complement strand
AGAGAATATCTTAAAAAGCGTCATGTACGCCAAAAGAAATACTCTCCACTAGATGATAGGGAATCAGCTGACTGATTTGTCTGGCACATCTAACTACCAATAAGCATATGAATCGCCGTTCTAGTAAGTAAGCCGCGTCAACTATGGCGTTAGAAGTGCTTGAGCCGTGTGCGGTGAAAGTCGCAAGCACGGTTCTTAGAGGGAGCGGAGATGGAGACATCTCCGCTCTACTCGACCAGTGTCGCGACCCTCCCCTCGCCATTCGCTTGCGCTCATTAAGGGAGGGTAAGAGTGCGCGTTGTTTAGTATCAGTATTTACTGGAAACGGAACTAGGAGACACACTGTTCTGCCCCGCTTTCCTCAGCGTACAGCAGCACGTGCCTGGAGGAGAGGAATGGCGGTACGCCAGGGGGTGGAGTCGCATTGCCAGGTTCGGGGCGTTCGCTGTCGCTCACTCAAGGAGGGGCAAGAGTACGTGCTGGATAGTGTGAATGTGTTGCTGGAAACGGCATAAGGAGGCGCACTGTTCTGTCCCTCCCTCCTTCAGCGTGCAGCAGCACGTGCCCGGAGGAGAGGGGAAGACGGCAGCCAGGGGGGTGGAGTCGCATTGCCAGGTTTGGGGCGACTTCTCCCCAACTACCAGCTACACATACTATGGCTCCGACCAGCTGACAGGTGAGAGACGTGGAAGTGGCAGCGGCTCCAGCAGATATACCGAGAGCTTTACCTACGACCATAACGAGAACAGGCTCACAGAAGACAACAATGTGGGCGGCACACAGGTGGACAGCACCTACACATATGACAACCATGACCATCTTCTGACAGCCGGCACAAAACACTACGCATACAATGCAGACGGCGACTGTACCGGCGTTTCAAACGGCTCATCTGTCACCACTCTCAAATATGATTTACTGAATCATCAGATAGGAATCACCCTGCCTACTGGGGTAACCGAGAGCTACATATATGACGGGAACTGGCAGCGGGTCGCACATGGCAGCACCGCAGAAGTGATCAGCTTTCAGTGATCAGTGATCAGTGCGGAATCCGGGATTGCAGCCACTAAGGGCATGCCACCATGTTGTGCCAAGGTCCACTTGCTGCTGTGCTTCATGCGTTTATGACATGGCCGTTCAGGGGTAGCGTTACCCCCTTGTGGGAAGCAGAACTGCTACGCAGTACGGTTATCTGCCTCGGGGTAACGTTACACCTTAGCTGGACGAGATGCACCATACTACTAGCCTTCAAGGTGCTAAATGCTTACTAATAAGGTAATTCAAAGCACAAAATCCAAATGTTAATGGACTACTTCTCTGCACACCCTCTTGTAGAGGGTGTTTTATATCAGAACGCGGTCTCAACCGCGTGGATCAAGCCATTAGACCGCTCCGTTATAACCTGCCAACTCGCACTCTTACCCTCCCTTAGCAAGTATAGCGCGCGGCAAGGGGAGGGGCACACAGAAGGGATCAGTGATCATGTTTCAGTGATAAGGGCGGGATCTTGATTGATAATGGTTCGATAAAACACCGGGCATTGTGCCGTTACCCCCTCTCAATCCGCTTTCTCACCCTCCCTTAGCAAGTATAGCGCGCGGCAAGGGGAGGGTCGCGTCAACAGTGTGAGCAGATGTTTTCCGAGTCTGCGGGGATAAGGTGCAGCAAACTACAACATTACAATGCATACTACTTACCAATAAGGCAATACTAAGAACAAAATCCATAAGCTAGTGGACTACTTCTCTGCACACCCTCTTGTAGAGGGTGTTTTATATCAGAACGCGGTTTCACCCGCGTGGATCAAACCATTAGACCGCTCCGTTATAACCTGCCAACTCGCACTCTTACCCTCCCTTAGCAAGCGTAGCGCGCGGCAAGGGGAGGGTCGCGACACAGTCCCGGGGAGAGGTTTTCCGGGCTTGCGAGGGTGAGGTGCAGCAAACTACAAGCCTTTATGGTGCTAAATGCTTACTAATAGGGCGATGCAAAGCACAAAATCCAAAAGCTAAAGGTATACATCTCTGCACACCCTCTTGTTGAGGGTGTTTCATATCAGAACGCGGTTTCAACCGCGTGGAACAAACCATAGGACCGAACCGTTACCACCTTCCAATCCGCATTCTTACCCTCCCTTAGCAAGTGAAGCGAGCGGCGAGGAGAGGGTCGTGACAACAGCGCGAGGAGAGGTCCTCTGGGCGTGCAATGCATCTACACTGGTTCCAGAGATCAGTGATCAGTGCGGAATCCGGGGTTACAGCCACTACGGGTATGCCTCAATGTTGTGTGATGGCCAATTCGCTGCTGTCCTGTATGCGATTGTGGCATGAAACAGCTTCTTGGTAACGTAACCCCCGAGTGGGAAGTGGCGATTCAATCTATTCAGGGATTCTCGGGGATCTCGAGCGGAAGCATCGGCGCGGATAGCTCTTCAACTTTCTTATGAGTTAGATACCACCCTTCGAGTTTATACCAAATTGCTTGAGCTTGGCGGTTCAGCGAAATGTCAGAGTTACCACCACTACACACAGTAATGTAATAATGTTTTCAGGGCTTCTCAACCCCATATACCATTCTAGATACCTTTGTAAAGAGTGATGAATTTCGAAATGGTGAAGCCGGTTATTGACAAAAATTTCGCTGTATGCTAGTATTCCACTCATAATGGTGATTAGAACCTTACCCTAGAGGTTTGTACCACAAATTACCGATGCCAGTCGTCGACTGGAACTATCAATCCTGGCTCAGGCACTCAGAAGCGGCCGAGATTAAAATAGCTTGCTATATCCTGATGCCACTACTACTTGACACATTCAGAAGATGGTCAATTAGCTAATCTGTTACAATCAAATCTTTGCAATTAGTACTCAATCAGAGAAGATTATGTGTTCTTGAAATGCTAATATTTCAATCTGGGAGGGGTTTTTCATGTGTAAACAGAGTAGTTCCATAGTTATATTCAATTCATTCCTGGTGTGCAGTTTGTTATTAATCTCATATGAATGTATTGCAGCTCCATCTCAACCTGGTACTGGATCCGACGATAAGCGCCTCACTACGCAATATGTAACAATCCAGCAGGACAAAATCTATCTGGGTGACCTACTTAGGAAGGTTAGTCAACAGACAGGTGTGCAGTGTAAGATGGATGAGTCAGAGCCAGATTCAGGTCTGGAATTCTCTGTCAATCTGATGCATGTCCCATTAAAATCGTTCATGTACGAACTGGTATCTCTGCTAAGCCTTCATAAAGCAGGCTGGAGTTGGGAACGGACCGCAGACAAACAGAGTTACTGGCTGATTGAATCCTATAATGCAAAATATGTTTATAACTATCTCGATCAGATTGCATGGCAGGTTTTCAGGAATTCACTCAGAGTGATGGGAAAGATGGCAGATGAAGACCCCAAAGATAGACCAACAGACTATCCGGCACTATTCAATGCTGAAGTACTACCAAAAAAAGACTGGGACAAAGAAGCTGATTTTCTGAACACAGAAGACCCAGCTGTCACTGTTCCAATGTATCAATGGATTCATTTTTTCTGGCACGATTTGCCAGAGGATGCTCGCCATGAATTATTATATGGAAAGAAAAATCTGAATGTACCTATATCGGATGTTTCCAAAAGTGGGCAGGACTTTCTAAAGCAGTACTGGTCTGTGAATGCTGATATTGTTAATTTTGCATACAAGCCAGGCGTTGGAAATGTTCGGACTGCTGCACACAAAGCACCATTACCAGAATTTTTGGAATATACAGATTGGGATTCTGAATCCAATGTCCCTTGTTTAGATGTGAATAACTATACAGGAATTGAGTATGCTGGTGGTCCTCCGGTAGCATGGTATCTTAACCGTTTGATTCAAGAATTGTGGATGGGCCGGAATGATGCCGAAACAGATTCTCTAGAGGATTCAGTGATAACAACTCCTCTTGGTTATAAAGCTCCCTATGTCAAATCAGATATGAGTCCAGCAGAGTTGCATATGCTTCAACAATCAATTAATGAGAGTGGTAGCCAAATGCCCGCAGCATCAGTTGTGTCTGCACAACATCCAGCGAAACAGACCTTTGCTTTTCAGTTTGATGAAGCGGCCGCCTCCCTGCATTTTTCCTACATGGCAGTTTTTCCTCCAAAGTCTACCGATGCTGCTCATGGACCATATGGGCAACAGTTAGGTACTTTTCTGGCAACCAACGAGGGCAAGCATGATGAAAGATGGATGCACAAATGGCATGATGGTGTACTGCTAATCAGCACTCCACGAGGGTTTTTAGAGAACCACCACTATCTGCCCTACAGCAGGATACTTAAGCTGAGGTCGGAAGGAGACAAGCATAGAATAACTCCACTTCATACTTTGAAACAGTTGCTGGCTGGTTTAGACAAGAGGCAAGTTGCAAGGGCATCAGCCTGGCTGAGTTTAACTGCAGATGGATATTGGGATTTCAATCTGGCAAAACTTCAGGAGAATATGCCAGATCTATTTCAACCATCTGGGATGAAGATTAACCCAGCAACCATGGCAGAGCTATCAAGCATTGTTGATAATCCTTTTGTTAGCATGTCAATAAGTAATGACAGCAGAATCTTGGTAGTTAACACAATTGAAGGATCCAAACAGAAACCTGTACGTGTCTGTATTCTAGAAGCCAGAAGTGACGATGGCAATTCGATCGTAGAAGGAACAGGCTTTAGTCAAGGGCTTTCGTGCCGTCCAAGTAAAGTGTCTGTAAAGCTACCGGGTAATTAAGAAAGTACGTTGATTATGAGTGTGTTCTGATACTTGGTGCTATGCACTCTGTGACTGATAATATCAGTACGGTGGGTAGGTGTCGGAGTATAATTCTTCGGCATGGGATGAGGTTTGCCTTTGAGCCGCTGTTTGTTGTTGGCAGTAATCCTAACTCAAATCATAGGTATGCAAACCTCAACCTGTGCAATTATACTTGGGTAAGTTAGATCGATATTGGTTAGCTGTAGCTAGATGCTTGCAATGTAGGGTGGGGAAGTACATTACATTTCGTCTAAGTCATCAGTTTGAGATAGTTAAAATGTTGAAGCATGTAAACTTGATAAGCCTAGCAAGCCTAAGGATTCATAGAAGGCTAGTCGAAACAGGAGTTTACCAGGTAAAGTTAGTGTCTGAATATTCTAAATTATGCGGAGATTTTCCCTGCACTCCTATCGAGGATATTAATCCCATAGCTAACAGAAGGTCCGGAATGTTAATTGTATATACTCATCAATCGTGCATGGACAACAAGCACGAAGTTTAGCGTTTCCATCTTGGATGCTCAAATAGACAGTCACATCTTTTTAGGTCCAGAAGCTGTTTATACAGCGTGCTCTCCCTATCTGATATGGATCCAGCCCACTAGCTCGGAAGCTCTCATCACTGTGCAATTATTGAACACGTATGGTTAAAACTGATTGCATTTCAACGTACTATCACGTGGGGGCTATTCGCTGGCGGGATAGATATCACAATTGGGTGGTCACTTAAGACAAGCTGGATCGATTTGCATTTCTCAAAGTTTTTCAATTGTTGTGTGCCAACCGTGGGATCAAACAGTTTTACGATAGAGTGACTGTTTCCAAAATTGACAGTTATATTGTCTTCCCCAGAAAGTCTCTCGTCCCAAACAATCAGATCAAATTCGCCATCACTTTTCTCTACCAAAAGATGGTGTACAGTAGCCGGTTCCTCCACGAGACTATAGTATAACTTTCCGGGCTTGGTAAGCTTACCACTGTCTGCAAGGATTGTCGTGAGATTGTGCAGGTAAATAGCAGAGAGACGGGGGGTGTAGTCTGGCTTGTAGAACCCAAACTTTTGATTGCCTGCTTCATCCACTCTGTCTCTAAGCAGATACACTGCAGTATGGTTCCATCCACGTGTAAATTGATCAAGGTACATACTTAACAAATTGAGGGCCTGAATTTTTTGCGTAACTTGTCCTTCAATGAGGCATCCTGTCTCAGTTGTAACCCTGGGCACGGTTAAGAGTTGTGCCTGTGAGTATCCCTTGTAATGTTTTGCCCAGGTACGGCCATACTCACCGTAAAGCCCATCCACCTTGCAGACTGATGTGGGGTCTGCAGCATTCCAGGTCTTGTTGTCATTGAGGCCAGGCGAGTTTGGATGATAGATGT
This sequence comes from bacterium, assembly GCA_021805395.1. Lineage (GTDB taxonomy): Bacteria > Armatimonadota > Chthonomonadetes > Chthonomonadales > Chthonomonadaceae > JAJZFJ01. The sequence continues at coordinate 864 of JAJZFJ010000184.1, read as the reverse complement.
AGTTATGTACATTAGCATCATCACCATAAATGGTACCAGCTGGCATAAGAGTGTGTGCACCTTTGGGAATTGTCAAAAACTGCAGTCCCACATTGTCCGTTTCAGCTCCCTCTTCAGAGATAGACCAGACAGGGTATCTTTTCAAAATCGGATCACTCTTTACAGCTTTATAAAGGTCTCTCTGAAATTCTGCTACCGCCATCCAGGAACTACTGCCACCTCCTTTCACGCCTTTGTAGGTTAATGCCCAGTTATTTGGTTCATTTGGCCCTTCAAATGAGAGTAGTGCTCCAGCAGCTGCCAACTCCTTGGCAGTACTCAGAAGTTTGGTTAAATCACTGCCACCACTTCCAGGAGACCAGCTGAATTTGACACCTGTCTGGTTGTGTAGAGAGATTAGTTCAGAAATTGGTACATTACCCTCAATACCACTCCGTATCCACCGCATACCAAGATACTTGATACATTTAACCGTTTCAGCAAGAGTCTCTCCACGGTTATCAATGGAAGAGTTCACTCCTATAGAGTTCAATAGTGATGTATCTCGCCTTGCTGTATACTCATTTGTGCTCTCTGCCAATACGGCTTGCCCCATAGCGATAAGAATAAACCCATAGGAGTAGAGCAATACAACTTTAGGAGTGAAACGATACAATGGTGTTAATTTTGAAAAGTTAGTATGCATTGAGGTGCTTTCAAAGTTGAGATACTATTAGCTTATGAATGATTCCCACCGCTGAAGATGGTTAGTGAGAACTGGTTAAATGTACTGTCAGGGTTAAAAGGACTTGGCTCTGTTCAACGAAAGCTGCCATTATCCTCACATCTGCAGTTTGTTCATAAAAGCATACCAGAATGCATGTT
>JAJZFJ010000055.1 GCA_021805395.1 bacterium | reverse complement strand
GGTACTGGCAGGTGGCTAAACCGGGATCCTATCAGCTATGCAGGCGGTGTGAACGTGTACGGCTACTGCAGCAACGGGCCCGTGAGCAACAGCGATGCAAGTGGGTTGTGACGTATTGGTATTCCAGATTTCCCTGGTTGGATTGGAACTGCAGCTTCCTGTTTGTTTTCAGGTCTAACGGATGAGATTGGTAATTCCGTTGGTGTATCCTCAAGTATGTGTGCTTTTTTCTCGCAATGCGGCTGTGCTTTGCTTTCAGCAATGCTAACAGTAGGCATGGACGCTATTGAACCTGGGGCTAATTTCTTGTCGGGGTGTCTTGCAGATGCAATCAATTCATTATGCTCTGAGATTACTGGAGCACTTTGTGATCATCATGATTGTCCAAACTGTCCTCATAAAAGTTGGCTATGTCGATTCTTTGGAATAATAGTAGGGGGTGTTGCAGGTTGTGTGGGAGTGATGCTTGGTGCCGGAGAATCAGCGGGGATACCTGGACAGCAAGGAATGGCGACAGGGGGCTTTGTTGGTGGGGTCACTCGGATTGGATTTGCTGGACCAGTTGCCTGTGCATTTGATAAAGGCTGTCAGTATGGTATGTAGAAGAAAGAAGTGAAGAATGAATAAACTGCAATTTAGATCTGCTCATATCCAGCCGCTGTTCTTAGCAATTATTGGACAATTTGCTATTCTTCTTATTCCTGTGCTGTGCTATGGTCCATCCCGCGTATTCAACGACTACTGGACATCTATTACTCAGCAGGATCATCCTTTCTTGCCATTTATCTGCTTGTATGTATTCATTTTGCTCCTTCCATTCTTAAATAACATAATCAGGCATCCTTTATCTATGGATTGGGATAAAAATCACATCCATGCCAGATATCTGTACACTACTATCTCTCTTGAGATGAGGCAGTTGGTATGGACGGGTCCATCTCGTAATCAAAAAAGCATGCTGGTTTTTGGAAATGGCGCTTTGTTACATTGTTTCCCTGTCGAAGTATTGCGAGGCGCAGAGTTAAAGACGTTTTCTGAAAAGGCACTTACATGGGCAAGAGAAGAGAACTATACCCCTCTTGGAATTAATAAGAATCTGGAAAGGTTTCTGCCTGTGTTGAAAGTTCTCATGGGGATGAATTGTTTAGCTGCTCTGCTGTTTTTCAGTTTCTTTACCTGTCTGTTCGTTGGCACTCAAACCTCAAATATAGCATTGATAACATCATTCTTAATGATACCAGTCACTATTCTACTAACTTTTCCGATTCTCCGTCGTGCTCTCGAATATCTGATTCCGCTGATGGGGACAGATTGGAATCATCTATGCATTTTGCTGGTTTGGAGCCGGTTTCATAGCCCCGATCATCATATCGAGAGTATTATTTTGCATAACATGATGAATAACCTTGATCCTACTTTGGTCAATGATAAAACACTGCAAGAGGTAAATTACATGATTAGATATGCTAGAACTAATCCAGTTGTAAGAGATCTCATACCTCTATTCAAAGTGGTTGGTGACCATAAAACGTTGCAAGAACTTAGAAAACTCCAGGCGATCTACAGACAAAAAGGTGATACGGAACTTTTCCCAGAGGCAGAGCTAAATAACTGTATTATGCAACTTGAAGCAAACTTATCAATGTAGTATAGGACCGTACAGATTATTGGGAAGTACCATAATAATAGCGGTATCTATAGTAAAGAAACCATTCACCGAAAAATGTAGGAGTATCACCGATCGTGTTGACCCCGATTCATGGCGACTAACATTACTAAAGGAAGTTAGTACCATTGAGCTTGTATTGTCAGTTTGATGTTTGAATATGAGTTAGACGTAATACATACAGAGTTAGGAGACAATATAATACTTTGAAGGTCTGTTCCACTGGGTTGAAATGCAGTTCTGAAATAACATTCTCGCGAGAGCGAGTATATGTGCGAGCTGCTTCCATTTCAGAGTCTTTCGCTTGCAGCTTGCTGAAATAATCATTTATATTACAGTCTGTTATGTTTCTATCGATAAATATGTATGCATTATACTAGATAGGTTTTTTTCGAGAAATAATCTTTCTACTGAATACAATACTGCACTGCTGAAAGCCTAACTATGGAGATCATCAGGCGCTGTATAGCAGAAATCTTATATTGTTTCTAACAGCCCTGATTTGCTATATGCAACCATGAATATATATTCATTGATTGAGTTACCTTGTTAAATTTCATAACTGAGAACTATAAATGATATCGGCTTTGATTGAAGGATGTCATTTCCATCACCAGTTATCTATAGTTTGAATAACTGTGATGAAATTGCCAAGTTTGTGATGTTCTTTCCAGATCAATTTATACTACAAAACATTGCCTCCCTTAAGCAGTATCAGCATAAGGGAGGCAATGTTATATAGCCAACTACTTCCAAAATACTTATTGCTTAAGCTTTATGATGAACAAATCCTTCCATGGCAAATGCAACAGCAATCTGCACTGCTCTTTGCTCTTCAGGAGTTTTCGGGCCACCGCTCACAACGGTTACTAGTGGGGTAACCAGCACATCGCCAACATCCTTAAGGATGCTATTCTTGGCATCGCTGCGCCCCTTCACATTCACTTTTCGGTAGACCACTTTACCAGTTTTGGTATTTGTTATCGTTACACTAACCAGTGCTGTTGAAACTGTGCGTGGACCAACATTGACCCAAATGCTTCTTGTGTGGAAGTGAAATACGGGAGCAACTACATAAGTTGCATGTACATCCCTTCCAAATTTTACAATTTCAGCTGTGGTTGCAGGAGCGCCTGTTGCAGGTGCAGGAATATTAAGGCTCTTCCAGTTGCTGGCTGCCACGTTTTCGGGTACAAGAGTATATCCACCTTTTTGCAAAGCCTGATCCACACTCTGTACCCCGGTTGAACGCGCCGTTTTTGTGCCAGTGTTATCACTATATACAATTGGCCAAACTACTGCAGTACCTTTGGATTTTTGTGCTGCAAACGCCTGACTTCCCGACAAACTTACCAGCACTGAATTCAAAACAACCAAACCCAATTTTACTCTACTAGAAATCATTTTCTTGTTCTCCAATGGATTGCATTTCTGCATCAGATCCTCTTCGGAAAAGCTTCCAGGCTTATCCAAATTTTATCTGAAGCCAGATTTGCGATATAACTGTGATGGCATAATTGCATCCTGCATCAAATACCATGCTCTCTACTAATGACCGTAAATTGATAGGGATAGTTCCCTGCTGCAATATTGCTCTATTTCGATTTAGGAATTTAACGTCGTATTTCATTATTGTGAAAGTACATATTTTAGGTAAGATGTATAATATCTCGCACAGAATTTGATCGGCCTCGAGGTGATACAAGCATTTTGTCGATTAGGCTTGTATCAGCACATCTTATTCAACGGGTACCGTTTTGATACCAAGAAGTATACGTGTCCAGAAATTGGCGAATGGAAATCTTGCTCCTGAGGCCTTTAATAATTTGATTAGTCAATCACTTTAGTCCAATGCTCCAGGTGACTGTTCGGCATGAAAAAAGTGGGAAATATGATAGGCGTTCAGTTAACATATGTCATGGGTTATGGCATCGATAGGACTGGTTGAATACGAACTGTAGGCAAATTAACCCTAAATGAAGGCCAAATTACAGGTAGTACGCTTGGGAAAGCCGAATAGTATAATGAAAACTTGCTTGCCTCCTATGTGGAGCTTGCTTAGGCTCTGGATAGAAAGTACACAGCAGCATAATTGAATTTGTGAGCTTGTAGTATGAAATTGACAGTTGGGTTCTTATTAATGAATATCAGTCTTCAGGTACTTTAGATGCTATAGAGATATGTCCAGTTAAAGGTTAACAGTGATGTCACAAAAGTTGTATGATAGCATAGTAACGACGAAATGGAATATCACCATGCTGGGCGGATTTTCTGTGAGTAAAGGGTCCCATTTCACTGATAGGTTTCAGACTCAAAAGACTGCAATACTCCTCGCTTTTCTTTCTACTCCTCCGTTCAAGCAGCATAGCAGAGAGGTTTTAGCAACCATGCTCTGGCCAGATGCCGACTCTGATACTGGTCGCAATCGACTTTCGCAGGCAGTTGGCTGGCTGAGAAAGCAGTTTGATTCAGGCTCGTCTGAAGAGGAGAAGTTATTAATAGCGGACCGTGTGTATGTAGGCATCAAGCCAGAGTGTGTCTCCGTGGACGTTCATAACTTTGAACAGTCTTGTATTGCCGCATTAAAAGAGCAGATTCCTCAAGTTCAGCGGGAGCTGCTTAAAAATGCGGTAACAATATACACAGGATCATTTCTTCCAGGATATTTTGAGGACTGGATTATTAATAAAAGGTCGGATCTGGATACAAATGCTGTCAGAGTACTGAGACGTTTATGTGACAGTTACAAGGCAGATCAGAATTGGGATGAAGCACTCATTGCCATCAGGCAGGCATTACAGATAGATCCATATGACGAACTGCTCAACTTTGAGCATATAAGATTACTAATTCTTATGGGGCAGCAGTCAAAGGCTGTCCGGCTGTACCGGGAGTATCAAAGATATACCTTCAGAGAGTTTGGGTCGGAGCCTGGCCTTACTTTCGATGAGCTGCTATCCGAGAGTCTGCAGCCAGCCTTGCAACTTGCGGTACACCGATCAGCCGTATCAGCGCCAATCATTCCCTCTCTGCCGAGTAACCTTACACGGTTCTTTGGACGCGAATCCGAAATTACAACACTGGAAAACATGGTTGCGTCCCACAGATCACGATTGATTACCATTACAGGGCTGGGAGGGGCAGGTAAAACCAGACTGGTAACCGAATCGGCAGCTACCATCGGATCCCATTTCCCCGGTGGAGTTGGCTTCATTTCGCTAGCCGATCTCAAGGATCCACAGCATGTGGCAAGTGCAATTTCCGAGGTTCTCATGCTGCCAAGATCTGAGATGTTTCTCCCAATTGAACAACTGGTAAACTCTTTTCCATCCTTACCCTTTTTACTCATATTCGATAATGCCGAGCATATTATCCCTGTTATACGCTCTGTGGTGAGTGTGATTCTTAAACTTATTCATAATGTAACCGTAATATGCACCTCCCGGCAAAGTTTAAATATCGCCGGAGAACAGGAGATATCGTTACAGGCACTATCCACACCAGTTAACATCCATGGCGATCATCTTGCAGATAAATCCGTATCACTGGAATCCATCCTGGAGTCAGACAGTGTTCGTCTGTTCATTGATCGCGCACGACTTGTTCGCTCAGATTTTGATATCACCGAAGAAAATGCATCGACAATCTCACAAATCTGCACCAAATTGGAAGGTTTGCCGCTGGCCATTGAGTTGTGCGCAGCCTGGGCACAGTCACTCACACCTGCCCAGATGCTGCTCCAGCTAACGAACCGATTTCACCTTCTGGTTAGCCGCCGTTCAGATATCCCTGCGAGGCATCGCACCATGCAGGCAGCCCTCGAGTACAGCTATCTGCTTCTTCCTATGCCTTTGCAGCAGTTTTTTATCGGTCTGTCGGTTTTCCGTGGTGGCTGGCGTCTGGAGGGAGCTACCATTCTCCTTGCCAGCCCGAATGATACGCATTCTCACTTTGAAGTGGTGGGGCAACTCACTGAACTGATTGAGAGATCGATGGTGATTGCAGAAGCAGCTTTAGACGGCGAAATGAGATATCGTATGCTGGAGACGCTCCGGGAGTTTGCTGAGCAGCAGGTCACAATGGCAATGGATAGCAACCTGCGCCAGAAGCATCTGGAATACTATGTTAAATTTGCAGAACGGGCAGTGGCACATATCACGGGTGAAGATCAGGCAGTCTGGTTCAGAAAAATTGAGATGGAGCACGAGAATTTCAGATCGGCACTCTCGTTCTCACTGGAGCGCAGTAAAACCTCCACCAATCACCTGGAACTGGGACTGAGATTATGCATATACCTCGTTTCATTTTGGGAGATGAGAGGTTATGCTCTGGAAGGGCAGGTATGGCTAGAAAAATTCATAAGTGTATTGGAAGACCTGAGTGAAGACGAGCTGCCATTAGCGATTCAAGCAAGAGCATACTACTCCCATTCTATCCTAACCAGATCTAAAGGTGACTTTGGTCTGAGTGAGACAAGTATCAACAGATCACTGCAGCTATGGCGAAGTCAAAAGGTAGGAGAGGGCTTGGCAGCTGCGCTACAGGTGGCCGCTACTCTGGCATATTCCCGACTGGATTTTGCGCAGGCTCGTTCGTTTTTGGAAGAGGCAAAGCAGATCTCCCTGGATATAGGCAACGATTACCAGCTTGCAAGTGCATTTCTAAATTTAGGCAACATAGCTCTCGAATTACAGGAGTGGAAGGAAGCAAGGGAGCTGTATACGCTAAGCTTGAACCTTCGCAGGCAGCAGGGAAACATTAAGCTGGTGGGGGATGCCCTGAATAATCTCGGGTTGGTTGCACGCTATCTGAATGAGCTGGAGCAGGCTCGTGCACTGTTTGAGGAGGCTCTGCCAATTGGCAGAAAGCTGTCAGACAGGTCGGGAACAGCCATCACTCTTCTAAATCTGGGCACCGTTGAGCTTCTTTCAAAACAGTTTCAACCAGCTCTAAATTATCTTCAGGAGGCAGTTACAACAGCCAAAGAGGTAGGCAATCGACGTGCCCTTGCATGGAGCATAAAGGAGCTTGGACACTGGGCTTGTGCACAGAGCGACTTTATGACTGCTGCTCAGCTAATCTCATTCTCAGAGACCTTAAGAGCAGATCTCGGGATGTCATTTCTGCCTGCGGATCCCGGGCAGATTGATACGGATGTGAACATAATTGAGCAAGCTCTTGGCTCAGCAGCGTTTAAAAACTATTGGCAGAAAGGCAGCAGATTCACTCTGGAACAGGTAGCGAACATTGCACTTGATCTTCAATTTCACTCATAAATCTGGTTTGAAATAGAAATATTTCAGATTTTTAGATAATGATGCTATTTTTCATTCAGATTTGGGAGTAATTTCAGACTCTATCTGTATAATGTTCCATGATGCCGCTATCAGTGGCTATTCACCGTTAAGAGAATCCGCGATGACGGGGAGACTCAATCTGTAGATTAAAACCAGAACGCCTAATCTTCAGACTATGGGCTTTGGCTGAGTTGTAACTTTCAGATGGCACACGAGCATTGTGGAGAGATCTGTTACCCTTCAGTAATGCACGTCTCTAATGAAAGTACTTCAAGCCATGTACCCCCAATACAACTCGTAGGAGAAATGAATGAATATCAATTGCTCACATAGCTTCTCGAAAAGAAGCGGATTTACACTCATTGAACTTTTGGTGGTTATTGCAATTATTGCCATACTGGCAGCCATTCTGTTTCCCGTGTTTGCCGAAGCAAGAGAAAAGGCACGTCAAACCGTCTGTCTCTCGAATGTAAAACAGATTGGATTAGCGACCATGATGTATGTGGAAGATTATGATGAGACAATGTTTCCACCTCAAACCAGCGATGGAAACCCCAATCACCAGGTAACGTGGGATGGTACCTACGACTACACGCACTATCCTAACTGGACTTTCAATCCAGCAACCGGGCTGCTCGGGCCTTACACAAAGAATGGACCAATACAGGACTGCCCATCGGCTGCATCTGTACCAGTCGGTAATCCGCCGGTTGCAGTTGCTTATGGCTTGAACATGCTCTTGTACTACACAACCAGCTTTCAATCAACCGGAAACCCAACTTTAGCCGCATTTGAAGAGCCAACAAATACAATTCTGATTGCAGACTGTGCAGGCATATATGGCAGCGGAAGTAATATCCAGGTCTATCGAAACAACTTCCTGGACTGGCCATCTATGATGGAACCAGACGTGCAGGGCAGACATATGGGCTTTGCAAATGTAGCATGGATGGACGGACATGCAAAAGCACTCACCGTCACATATCCTACCACTACTATCTATGGTACGCCACCCAGTGCATTCAAGCAGTATAACATTGGTGATCTCACACGTAGCGGAATAACCGGCAATGCATCTGAAGATAACTACTATTTCGAGCTTCAGAAGCCTAACAGTTAAGACACTTTACATCACTTGGTATAATTGGCAGCCCTCAGCTTACAGGGAGATTTCTCGATGGGCTGAGGGGACAAAATCTGTTTGACCACCAGGCAAGGCTAAGATCTATGAAAGTAACCTATGATGCGGGAGACGATTCGCTTCGCATACTATTTCGGAACGCACCAATTCACGAGAGTGAATCTACACGCCAGGGGCTAATTCTGGATTTCGATCAACATGGTGCAATCGTCGGTCTCGAGTTAAAGCCGGCGTCCGAATATGTTGGGAGGCTCACGGATGAACCATTCTTTGAAAACATCGCTTCCACACCCTCCTCATCAACAGTAAGAGAGTGATCGATGACGTGCAGCACTATAGGATTGATTGGAGGCATGAGCTGGGAGAGTAGTGCCATCTACTACCAGCTGATAAACAGAGCTGTGCGGGTAGAATTAGGAGGACTCGAATCTGCTCCCATCATTCTCCACTCTCTTAACTTTGCCGAGATTGCATCCTTGCAACGAATGAGTGACTGGGATAAATTAGCCGAAATTCTTTCCAAAGCCGCACGGGGGTTACAAGATTTGGGTGCAGAATATATTGCGATTTGTACTAATACCATGCATAAGGTGGCGAGTGAAGTTCAGAATTCAGTGTCAGTTCCTCTAATCGACATCAGAGACTGTACTGGCAAAGCTCTCCAGCAGGATGGAATACAGACCGTTAGTCTGTTTGGCACACTCTATACCATGCAGGACAGCTTTTATACGGATTACCTGCTTAGGGAGTGGGGAATAAGAACAGTCGCCCCTTATGTGGTATCGCAGCAACAGATTCATTCCATTATCTTTGATGAACTGTGTAAGGGTGATGTGAAACCTGAAAGTGGCGTGCTAATATCTAAGTTAGTTGAAGAATTGGTCTCATCTGATGTGGATGCTGTTGTGCTTGCGTGTACTGAACTGATGATGCTTTTTCATGAAGTGCCATGTTCACTACCAGTGTATGACACCACAACTATTCATGCCAATACTATCAGTTCCATTGCACTCAAGCTTGAAGCAAGTCAGCTTAATAAATGAGAAGCTCAATTATCTGATTTTTCAGCCAGCTTTTGTGTTAATATTCCATGTGCATACAAAACATTGCGAAAGTGAACTCAATGACAACAAGGCATTCCAATCAAATTCTTACATTCTGGGTCGTTGCATCTCTATCTATCTTGTGCGGTTTTTCATCTTTAACCAGTGCAGCTTCAATGAAGATGACATCCGACAACCAGTTAGCCCGCGCCAAAACCATACGGTTAAAAGAGGTCTTTAGTGTAGCTGATAACAAAGGAGTAGTTCACCCTTTCTTCGATGTTACAGTAGACATTCATCGCCCTGATGAGCTACGCATTGAAGCCACACCTGTATGGGGTAAGGGTGATCGTTCTCAAAAGAAATCCTTCTACCTTATGAGCAAGGGCAAGCAGTATGAGTACGATGGAATAACGAACACTTATACCACTGGAACAGCACCCGCACCCGGTTCTGTCGCTTCCTCACAGTTGTGGGATATGGCAGCTGTTACCACTGTCTTATATCCAGATGAGAGCATTAAAACTGAGCCAGATATGACCATTTCATCATCAAAAGGTACTCTCAATGGACGTAAGATGATAGTGTTCACCGATAAATTTCATACATTGGTAGAATCTGGAAAACGGATCACTCCTGTGTACCGTATCTGGGTCGATGCATCCACCGGTTATCCTTGCCAGAAGTGTGAGTATATAGACATTAACGGTAAAGATATCCTCAATTTAAAGTTGGATATGTTTGACTATGTTTTGAATAAACCACTTCCGAAGGGAACATTTGTCTGGAAAGCTCCAGCAGGAGCAAAGCTGGATAATCCTCCCACGCTCTTAAACCCAGGTTCTGTCGCTCCAGATTTCACAGCCTACAAGGCAGATGGGGCTGCAGTACACCTGTCTGACTTTAAAGTAAAAACAGTCGTGCTGGATTTTTGGGCAACATGGTGCGGACCCTGCCAGGCATCGCTGCCTCATCTTGAAAAAATCTACAGGCAGGTGAATAATCAGAATGTGGTTGTGCTGGCAGTATGTGTTTGGGATACTCATGATGCATTTGAAAAATGGATAGTAGCAAAGAACGGGATGTACACGTTCAACCTGCTATTCGATCCGGCAGGGAAAAGCAAATCCAGCATAGCTACTGCCCTCTATCATGTCACCGAAATTCCTACCCAGTATGTGATAGGGAAGGATGGTAAAATTCTGGCGAATGATGTAGGTTATGAGCCTGGCGCACATATGTTGGAAGATACACTGCGCAAATCAGGAGTTACTGTTTCAGAAACTAGGTCCTCCCACAGCTAAGCTGATAGGTGATCAGTTACAAAAACTGCATTAAGAATCCATATCAGGTTACTTGCATTCACAGTTATTCAGTAGTAGATAAGGCTTGCATGAGTATCAGATTCTCAAGCAAGCCTTACATATTTGCAGAGAGAGTAATAGTGTGTTTCTTGATACACGGCATATTGTTAAAAATCTGTGAACACTACAATTAATCCAGGCTGCTATCTTGAGAACATATACCCTGTAAGCACATGCATTATCTCAATGCCACATCATATAAGCTAACTATCCCCGAGCTTCTTCACTCTGGTCTCCAAAGATTGTGAGATGTTAAACTGACAGGTGAAACCATGGTTCACCATCTTTCGTCAAGCAAATTGTGAACTTGGTTCCTTATTTGAAGGCTTTCCCTCTACCATTCGGAATAGCACAATCTCAACGCAGCACTGTTGAAGTAGTCAATAAGCATATCTAATCAAATTGCTGACAGGTATTTACAATTGAAAGAAAATCTCTGATGCGAAAATTCTGGAAACTGTTTATAACACTGTGCTTGGCACTCATACTTGTTGTTTGTTTACTATTATTGAACATTATAGGTCAGCAACCCAAACCAATTCTCTTGCCAAATCCTGTTCCTCCTACGCCTAATGCCTACGACACCTTCAACACAGCAGCATCAGAAATTCAGGGGTATATAAACAGAATCGATAATCTGAGTCCTTCCGGTCATCACAAGGCAACTACCACAGAACTTGCCAATCTCTTTAAGGACAATAGCCAGGTTTTCATAAAAGTCAAACAGGGGTTACAGCAAAGCTATCTTTCACCACCTGTAAGGTCCATGAATACAAATTTTTCAGCTTATATTGGATTTCGAGCACTGGCAAGACTTCTCATGATTAAAGCCCGTCTGCAAGAAAAAGTGGGAGACAGGTTTGGGGCGATTGAGACACGACTGGACTGCGTTCAGTTAGGGACACAAATGCAGCAGTCATCGGGGTTGTTAGCACAATTAACTGGAGATAGCATAGAGGCTCTGGGACTACAGGGAATCTGGAAAGATCTGAATGGACTTTCGAGTTCTGACTACAGATCACTCATAGCACAGCTTGAACTAATCAACCGGAATGTATATCCCTACAAGGATGTGATCCAGCAGGAGGAGTGGACTGGAATAGCCCAGATTGAGCAGACATTCGATACACCCGGAATGCTGGCAGAGTTGTGCAGGATCCATACCAGCAAGGGTACCGTTGCAGCCGGAGTGATTGATGCATACATGCATGTTAAGCTGGCCACATATGGCGGACCCAACAAAATTATACAATCCTACATGAGCTATATGAACTCGCTCTTCAGGACATCCACTTACAGTTACGGCCTTCATCATCCGCTACCTCCCACCCCTGATGATCCTATCAACCGTAGATTCTGCTCTTATGTCAACACGTCTGAATTGATATTTACTCGCATTGAAGTTGACAGGGATCTCCTGTTGCTGGCATTGGCGCTCCATGCCTATCACTCACAGTATGGAAGGTATCCACAAACCCTTAAGCAACTGGTACCCGCATATCTCCCAAGCCTGCCACAGGATGAGTTTGCTGCAGAAGGTACTTACCACTACCGTTTAACCGGAAAATCCTTTCTGCTTTATAGTGTAGGTCCGGATGGCAAGGATGACGGTGGCAAACCAATAGAAACTGTTGATGGAGGAAAAAAGCGTTTCAATGTTATTACCGCATCTAGTAAGGGTGACATTGTGGCAGGGATCAACTAATGGTGAGATAAACAGCCAAGCTGCTTCTAATTGCAGCGTTAGTGATGCCTGACATCTATTCTGAATCTCAATGTATTTTCTTCATCAGCATTCCCTATGCACATAAAACCAGCTTTCTGTAGAACGTGGATCGAAGCAGCATTACTTTTGAGTGCCTCGGCAATCACAATCTCAACTTCTGTACTGAGAATAGCTATTTCCACCAACTTCTTCACTGCCCGGGTTGCAAAGCCTCTATTTCTGAATATTTCAAGTGTGCCATATCCTATTTCCACTGATTTAGCCTCATCGGGAAGGTTTTTAAAGCCACCGCTTCCAACAAGTGTTCGAGGCATCTCCTCAGACGAAGCTACCCAGTAGTATCCTCGCCAGCAACTATCATCAGAACGCTCTTCCAGCGAGTGCGCGAAATAGTCAAGCAGGTTTCTAACCTCATGAGGCGGCCACTCTGGAGGGATTACTGCATTCAGATGCATGGAGAGTTCTGCATGGTTATCAATCTCCATTCTGATAAGAGCAGGTGTAAACGGTATTAGGTCCAGTGTTGAAGCATGAGTATCGTTCATTATTATACATACCGAATATCGTGTCTTATAAGCTTAATACAGGCACTTGCTTGAGGAGTGGTGAAGTTCTGTATTGCAAGCATATAATCTGTTATTGATACGATACTTAACAGCACGTGGGATTTTACCGTATAACGTAGCTGAAAGTGGTTGAAACTGTTACCGTGATTTGACGCCACTTTGATCTAGCGGGTATACTCCACAACCTGTAAAATTTGTTTTGTGGAAGGCAGTGAGGCCAAAACTTTGGACACCTTTCAATCTTTATCTACCCCTCCTGGTACGGGTAAAAAAGTGCTTATAGAGAGAAATCGGGGAGTTTATGGAATTCGCGTTACCAGGAACATTGCACATATGATTGTGCCCATTGAAAACAACGAGAATCGTAACGAGCAGATACTCAATATATTTAAGATTTTAGCGAAAGCCCATGTCCCTATCTTCCTTGTAAAGCTGCATAAACTGGCTATATCCTTTGGTCTGGCAGATTACGATCTACCCCGTGCTGAAAAAGCCCTGGAGATCCCCAAGCTGGAGTTTGTCAATAGAAGTGATCTTGCACTGGTGGCAATCATAGCCTCATCCATGCGCGATCTTTCGGGGGTAATGGTGCAGATTAGTGATGCTCTGGCTCGTGCAGGTGCTACGCTCTATGAGACAGGAGACTCCCATTCCAGTGTGCAGTGTCTCATAGAAGAAAACAGAACCGACGATGCAGCTGAAAAATTACGGGAGGCATTCTCCCTCACAGAAGAGGCAATTCAGGAGTGGCCATTGACTCACACATCGGTGAGCGCATGAAAATCCTTGTGCAGAAATTTGGAGGTACATCAGTAGATCGTGCTGAACACCGTACACTCGCGGCTCGCAAGGTTCTCAAAGCCAGAGATGCTGGCTATCATCCAGTCGTGGTAGTATCCGCAATCGGCAGGGCAGGTGCACCGTATGCCACGGATACCCTCATCAACGTGCTCAGGGAAGTCGATCCCCAGGTATCTCCCGCACCGCGAGAGCTGGATATGATAATGGCATGTGGTGAGATCATCTCAACCGTTATCTTTGCCCACACACTGCACACCATGGGTTGTCAGGCAATTGCACTTTCCGGTGGTCAGGCTGGAATTATCACCGAAGCGAGATTTGGGGATGCACGCATTACCGAGCTTCGCCCTCAGTATCTTCTCCACCTGTTAAGTCAGGGATATATTCCAGTGGTATGCGGCTTTCAGGGAATTACAGAGCCAGAGAACAGCCATGAACATGGCACCATCACCACACTTGGCAGGGGAGGCAGCGACACCACCGCATCGGCATTGGGTATCGCCCTGAAGGCCGAGAGTGTGGAGATCTACACCGATGTAAATGGTGTGATGACAGCAGACCCCAGGATAGTGAAGGATGCTCAAACCCTTGACACCTGTTCATATGAGGAAGTGGCTGAAATTGCTCATCAAGGTGCAAAGGTAGTGCATCCACGTGCTGCAGAGCTGGCAATGGACCACAACATGCCGATGTGGGTGAAATCCACATTCTCAGATGCTCGCGGTACCCGCATAACAAACAAGTCAGAAGATGGCGTACCGCAGCGCAGGCTTACAGGAATAACGCATACTGGACGAGCGGTCTTTATTCGGCTGGAGATAGGGAACACACCTCACAAGGCGCTCATAGAGCGCGAGGTGTACCGAATGATGGCGCGTGCGGGTATTTCGGTCTATTTCACCACCTTCAGCTCACGTTCACTCTCCTTCGTAGTGGAACGGTCGGTATATCCTATTGCCAGGGATCTACTGGATGGTATGGTGATCCCTGTACCGCACGAGGTCCCGGATGAGCTTGGAAGGGTATCTACGTTCTACATATTCAAATACTCATCTGGGTTGGATCTGGCATACAGCGTGCAGCGGCCTCTGCTTGAGGCAGTTGAGGACAGAATCTCTGTGAAAGATGTGCCAGTAAGTGCAGAAGAAAACTGTACTATCGTATCGGTAATAGCATCTGAGCACAGGATGGAGCCCGGGGTGATTTCGGACATTTACGAGATCCTCACCAAAAACGGGATAACGATCTACCAGACAACTGACTCAGAGTTATCCATATCATGTCTTATTAGTGAAAGCGAAGTGGATAAGGCAGTCAAACTGCTACATGCACACTTTTTCCCTAACTAAGTGTAGCTCCTGAGGAGCATGCCGATGTTACCAGATAGTTCGAATGAAGACAATGGGGTAAGTAAGGAAGAGCAGTCTGATTCTCTTCCATCTTCCCCAGTGCTTCCGGAAGTACCTCAACTTGCAAGATTAGAGAAGCGAGCTACCCATGTCTCCCCCCTCCCAAAGGCTCCACAGTTTGACAGAGCAGTACATAAACGGAGAGATACTCCAACTGAGCAGTCGAGACAGACAGCAACTTCCGTTCTGGTTCTCAGCACTGCAACCACCGTGTTTTTACCAATTATTGTGTTTCCGCTAGTTGGCTACTGGTTAGATCAGCGCTACCATCACACGTTTGCCTATTTGGCACTCATAGGTCTGGCATTGGGGGTGGCATCCAGTGTTTCAGGGATAAGTGGACTGCTTAAACGGCTAAAGTAGCCTCACATTCAGAAGCAGCGCGTGGTTCATCCATAAGAAGATCAGATAACTTCCACAATATGAGAAATGCTGAGTTTTGAGTTACCTGGATTTCGGTATTAACGTTGCATCTTAAGTATATATTTAACTTAGCCTGAATAAATAGTGATGTTGAACTACTTCTGTATGATCCCCAGCGGTAAAAGTACACGAGGCAGATAGAATAAATCCTGAGTATATTGACCCGAACCGGTAGTTTCGTGCCATAATAAAGGCAGTATGAAACAGACACAAGAAATAGCATTATCAAATGGACTACCTAATCGTGCAATACGTACAAGTGCACTGTTAATGGTTCCCATAGCCCTCTATTTCCTGCTGGCTGGCCACTATCACATGGCATTGGGTTTCATCTCTGGTGCAGGTATCTCAATCGTAAGCCTGGGAACGCTGCTGTATCAGCTGCCCCGGATGATGAAGAAGCGAAAAATGCGATCAATATATGTGTCCTTCATACAAAAATTTGTCCTTTATGCGGTATTGATTGCGCTGCTGTTAAGTGTTGAACATAACAGCGTGGGTCTTATCATTGCACTTTGTACAGGTGTGATGCTCGTTCCAACTGTAATTGTTTTAAAAGCAGTTGGTACTATCATAACTGGACGTGAAAATCCAATCGTTTAGATGGAGGTTGTTTCGTGCCCATAAAGACGGGTTCCGCCTTTCAAACACAGACACACGCACCGATTCAGATTGCTCAGACGAACATGGGAACTTCTACCGATCAACCTGTTCAAACAAGTCAGACGCATTCTGATATTCCAACCCCCGGTGACATGCAGAGTGCTGGGCTATCTTTAACAAGTTCATTGTGGATTTGTATCTTAATGGTTGTCCTTGCTCTTCTTGCCCGTAGAAACATGAAGAAGGTACCAGGAACATTTCAGAACTGTGCTGAAGCATGTGCAGAAGGTCTCAACCAGTTTATTGCTTCAAGTGCAGGTCCTAACGGTGTCAAGTATACCCCTCTGCTAGGTACGCTTTTCGTCTATATCCTGTTTGCTAACCTAATAGGTATTATTCCAGGATTTCACTCTCCCACCGCAAACCTCTCCATCACCCTTGCTTTAGGGCTGGTTGTGTTTGTGTATGTGCAGTATGAAGGGATAAGAGAACAGGGCGTCATCGGTCACTTCAAGCACTTTATGGGTCCCATCATTTGGATGGCTCCTTTTATAGGCGTTCTGGAGATAATCTCGGAGTTTGTGAAACCATTCAGCCTTGGGATGAGACTTTTCGGTAACATCTTCGGGGAAGATGTTGTTGTGATCGTGCTTGCTGGGCTGGCAACCTCATTGGGTGCAACGGCGATAGGCTGGATTCCCATTCAGTTCCCTATGTTGCTGCTGATGCTTCTTACCGACGTCATTCAGGCACTTGTTTTTACACTTCTAGCATGCGTCTACATCTCGCTAGTAACTCAGAAGCACGACGAAGAGTCTGCTGAGAATGCACATTAATATCCATTGTCATATCGCGATCATGATGCGATATCTATTGAAAGGGTCTACAAAATGAATTACTTTATGGGCTTGGTTCTCGCAATCGGACTTGCAGTTCCAATCGCTGTTGTTGGTGCCGGTATCGGCGAAGGATTAGCGGTTGCTGCAGCCATTGAAGGCACTGCCAGACAGCCCGAGCTACAGTCCAAGCTTCTGTTCCTTCTCATCCTGGGACTAGCCTTCATCGACACACTGGTGATTTTTGCAATGGTGTTCGTGTTCATTTTGATGGGACGATTACCTTCTCCTGCAGTAATCTTGAGCCATATTCACTAGACTGCATAAAGGGAGTTATCCACTGCCAACGGCTGTTTTAAAATAACCCAGCCGTTGGGGTAGACCAACATGAGCATACTTCAAGAACTCAAAATAAGTCCTGTTGTCATGGCACTACAAATTATTCTCTTTCTTGCACTTGTACAGGTACTAAAGAGGATATTCTGGAATCCAGTGCTTGGTCATATTGAGGACCGCAACAAAGAGATAGAGTCCAGATACAGCGAAAGGGATCGTCTTGAGAAAGAGATGTCCGGACTGCGAGCAGAGTACAACCAGCGCATTGCAGCAGTGGAAGCAGATGCGCGCCTCCACATACAGGAAGCCATCAAATCTGCTCAGGCTGAGCGTGAGAAACTGATTGCAGATGCCAGAGCAGAAGCAAATGCTGCACTCGAAGCTGGCAGGCAGGAAGCTGAACTGGACAGGGTTAAAACACTGCTTACGCTTCAGTCGAGCATAGAGCAGGCGGTTGCACATGTTGCATCGGCTACACTTGGAAATGATGTGAACCAGGCTGCAATTCAGAGCACGATCCATCAGCATGTTGCGCAACAGGTGGCAAACCCTACAGCATGAAACTGGAGATTTTCATTTGTTTCATAATCTGACCCTAAATCCATACCGTTTTGAATACACAGATCGCTGGGTTTCGCTGGTACTCGGATTTGTACTTATAGCGGTACTAATCTACTGGAAAGGCCTTCCACTTCTGCGCAAATATCTGGCAGCCAGAGCCGAGCAGATTGCAGAAGCTTACGATAAATCCGACCAGTATCTCAATGAAGCAAAGCAGGTTTACAATGAGTACACCGACCTGTTGGCTTCCATAGAGCAGGAACACAAGCGTCACATGGAAGAGGCGGTGAGAGAAGCTATTAAAGCTCACAATCTGATACTGGATGACGCTCACAGCACCGCAGAAGCGATTTCACGCAGGATGAAAGAAGAGATATCACGTGAACAGACCAGGCAGCGCATTCTGCTCCGTCGCCAGATGGTTCAGATCATAATCAGCACTGCTGAGTACACTTTCAATGCTCTTCGTACCGATGCTGGACAGCATGGTCTGATCCAGAATTTCGTAACGCTTGCATCAAAACAAACTGTAGATAGGGCAAGCTAACTATGTCAAACAGCGTAGATATACGCGCTACTACCAGATACACTCTGGCTCTATTTCAGCAGGCGAGAACCGGCGGTCTATTAGACCAGGTTGAAGCAGATCTGGCACTCATTAAAAGCCTGATGGAAGCAACTCCACAGCTGCGGGAGATGTGGGTGAGCCCATTAATCCCTTCGGGCAAAAAAAGAGACCTTATTCTGAAGCTTTTCTCTGATCAGGTTCATTCACTCACACTCTCTTTCCTTCGACTTTTAGTGGACAAACGCCGGGAAGATATTCTAAGTGCTGTGCCAGACGAGATCAGGATGCTTTCTGATAGAGAGAGAAACATGCTGCGTGCAGAGGCAACATTTGCTGTGATGCCAACCGACACTGAAAAACAGCAGCTGTCCGATAGTTTAGAGAAACGGACTGGAAAAAAAATCGAGCTATCGGTTCGCATTGACGATTCGATTTTAGGTGGTGCCATGGTTCGTTTAAACGATACTATCCTGGATGGAAGTGTGCGTGGTACGCTGGAACGTCTACGTGAGCAGATGCTGCAGGAAGTGTAGGGTTGATCTATACCCATCAACGGCCTGACAGCCAGAGGATGTGGACAGATGGCGGCTTCGAATGCTTTCTCCCTGATAGCTGAGATATGCTTAGCTAGAACTAACTTCATGCTGAAGCGATCCTTATCTTCAAAAAGTGTTCAGTGAAAGGGAAGTCTCTGATGACCATAATGCAGCTGAAAGGTTACAGGAGAGTTCATCTCCGCGAAGTTTTTAGACAGCCGGATAAGACGGGCTTATAGAATACAGGATTACATCTCTGCCTGATGGCAGAGTCATGCACTAATTATGCTCATTATGAGCTTACAAAAAATGGAGAAATCGAGAAGACCACTATGGCCATTCGACCTGAAGAGATAACATCGATACTGGAGCGTGAGCTTCAGTCATACACTAAAGAGATTGCAGAAGTAGGCGTAGGTACCGTCCTTCAGGTGGGAGACGGCATCGCCAGAATTTATGGACTGCAAGAGTGCATGGTGTCAGAATTGCTTGAGTTCCTGGATGCCAAAGGCAACCCCATTGTTGATGAGAACGGGGCTGTTATAAGAGCAATGGCACTCAATCTCGAAGAGGACAATGTTGGAGCCATTATCCTTGGTCCCTATGAGCATATCGGAGAAGGTACAAGCGTACGCCGAACCGGCAACATCATTCGAGTTCCTGTAGGCGAAGCAATGCTCGGCAGAGTTGTGAGCGCAACGGGTGATCCACTGGATGGCAAAGGCCCAATCATTACCGAAGAGACCCGATTCGTTGAGTCGCCAGCTCCTGGCATCGTAGACAGACAGCCCGTGAAAGAGCCTATGCAAACAGGCATCAAAGCTGTCGACGCGCTCGTGCCTATCGGTAGAGGACAGAGAGAGCTGATCATCGGCGACAGGGGTGTTGGAAAAACCGCTATAGCCATCGATACAATCATCAACCAGAAGGGTGGTGATATGGTCTGTATCTATGTGGCTATCGGACAGAAGGCTACTACCGTTGAAAATGTGCGAGCAGCCCTTGACCACGCTGGCGCAATGGATTACACCATCATCGTTGCAGCAACCGCATCAGAACCTGCACCACTACAGTATATTGCACCATATACCGGCTGTACAATTGGTGAGTATTTCCGCGACCAGGGCAAGCACGCACTGGTTATCTATGATGATCTTTCCAAGCAGGCAGTTGCTTATAGAGAGATCTCGCTGCTGCTCAGAAGACCACCTGGACGTGAGGCATATCCTGGAGACGTTTTCTACCTTCACAGCCGCCTTCTGGAGCGAGCTGCCAAGATCCGTGAAGACTACATCATCGTTGACAAGACAGCAGCAGCCGATACAAAAACCGGTACTGACGGCAAGGTTTATGAGGGTGGGGAAGGGCGAAGCGAAGCTAAAAAGGCATTAGAAGCAATGGCTAACGATGCGCTGGAAGTGAGGAAAGTGCCAGGAACCGGTGGGAGCCTTACTGCTCTACCAATCATAGAAACCCTTGCATCAGACGTTTCTGCCTACATTCCAACCAACGTCATCTCAATTACAGATGGTCAGATCTTCCTTGAGCCAGACCTGTTCTTCTCAGGAGTACGACCTGCTATTAATGCTGGTATCTCCGTATCCCGCGTTGGTAGATCTGCACAGCCTAATGCCATGAAGAGCAGCAAGGTAGCAGGTAAGATGAGACTTGATCTCGCACAGTTCCGTGAAGTCCAGGCGTTCTCCCAGTTCGCTTCAGACCTTGATAAAGCAACCAGAGACCAGCTCGACAGAGGTTTAAGACTTGTTGAGATCCTCAAACAGCCTCAGTACAAACCAATGCCAATGGAGCAGATGGTTACTATTATCTATGCGGCTAACAACGGCTTCCTGGATGATGTTCCAATCGACAGTATCCGCAAGTTTGAAGAGGCATTTCATCCCTTTATGGCAGACCAGTATCCTGATGTGATGGAGAAGATTAGATCGACCAAAGATCTGGATGCTGAAAGTGAAAAGGATCTCGATAAAGCCATCTCAGCTTTTAAGGCACGTTTCCAGCCCTGACTTGTATCTGTCATCTGACTTCAGGGCATTAAGACCAGCATAGTAGGTAAGATATGGAACAAGACCCAAATGCTTCTTTAGAAGATGCCCTGAACCAGATTCGACAGGCTCCTGCACTTTTGAAAGAAAATGCAGTTGCGCAGGTAATGGCTCGAAATGCCCTGCAGGAAGAGCTTGATATCAGGGAAAAAGAGATTGCAGATCTCCAGGCAAAAGCAACTCTGGCTGAAGAGAAACTGCACAATATTGAACTGGCAAACGAAATCCGAGAGGCAATCAAACAGAGAGAACTAGCCTGTGAGCCTCTGAGGGCTGGTTTACAAAACGCAAAAGATGCCAGTCAAATAGCAAAAGATACACTTCCTGGAAAACTGGTGAGTCTGGTTTCCCAAAAAGCAGAGATCCTGAGTCGCTTTACTCAAAACGTAGCATCAGCACTCTCTTCGCAGGGAGATGCGAGTAAAACACCAGAAATGATATCTGCCGAAAATGCTGACACAGACAAGACAGTTGAACAGATGCTGGCTGAACTTAAACTGAGCAGCAGTAAAGCTGAAGAAAGCAAGTCCACTCCTTCTGATAAAAGTGAGGAGTGAACCAAAACTCAGAAGATTGCAGATTGAAATCGTATCCGTCAGTACAGGAGACTATAAAGCCTAATGGCTACCATAAGACAGGTTCGACAACGCATAAAGGTTGCTAAAAACATTCAGCAGATCACCAAAGCTATGAAGATGGTTGCGGCTGCCAGGTTGAAACGTGCTCAGGATAGAGTACAGGCATCCCGTCCATATTCAGAAGCGCTGAAAGATGTAATGACGAGCGTTGCAAGCACCAGTGGTAACGTGTCGCATCCCCTGTTAGAGAAGCGGCCAGTTATCAACACAGGTTTCGTAATTATCACTTCAGACCGAGGTTTAGCCGGCTCTTATAACTCATCCATCTTTCGCAGAGCGAATGAGATGATGAAAGAGTACAACAAGGCCAATGTGAAATTCTACTGTGTGGGAAGAAAAGGCATACAGTTTTTTTCAAGAAGAAACTATAATGTTGTCAAGGAATTTCAGATCGGAAACACACTCACTGTGCAAAATGCCCAGGATATTGTGAGCGTTTTGAAACGTGATTTTGAAGAGCAGAATGTAGATCAGATCATACTTCTGTATACAAGATTCTTTACTGCAATTACCCAGAAACCAACCGATATCCAGCTGCTCCCCATGTCAACACCCCAGGTTGATGCATCTGCCACACCCAACATGGTGGACTATATATTTGAACCTGATGCCAAGGATATTCTAAAATCTCTCATTCCCCGCTATCTAGAGGGACTGGTATACCAGGCATTGCTGGAATCCACTGCAAGTGAACATGGCTCCAGAATGACAGCAATGAGTAATGCAACCGAGAATGCCGGCAAGATGATCCAGACACTTACTCTCCAGATGAACCGAGTACGACAGGCTGGTATCACCCGTGAAATCTCTGAGATTGTTGGAGGTGCGGAAGCACTTAAAAGCTGAATTAGACGGTTTTCACACACATTCTCCTGTATATTGTCTATTCTTGCATCCCAATATGTTCACAGGATGATAGACATGCGAAGCAACTCATTGCATCAAATTTCAGTTTAAGACGTATAATAACAATAGATAGACTCTTCAGAGGGATGAAGAGTCCTTCTTTTTAATGCAGCGTTGCTTTTTGCAGGAGAGTTTTATCTATGTTAGATGCAATACCATTCACCAAAATGCAAGGTGTTGGTAACGACTTTGTGGTAGTTGAGCAGAAGCGGGTAGGACCACAAAACTGGCCAGCATTAGCACTTCAAATGTGCAGCCGCCATTCAGGTGCGGGTGCGGATGGATTGCTTGTGATTATGCGCTCCTCAGTAGCAGATGTACGCATGAGAATGTTTAATCCTGATGGTACTGAAGATATGTGTGGTAACGGTCTACGCTGTGTCGCACGTTATGCTGCTGAGCATTTGCTTGTTCTATCAGATGTGATGCAGGTGGAGACCATTGCAGGTATTCGTCAGGCTACAGTTCACAGGGATAACTCTGGTGCTGTTAACTCAATCTCTGTTGAAATGGGTGAACCCAATTTTCAGCCCTCTGCAATTCCTGCAATTGTCGATTCTGACACAATAATCAACTTCCCTCTTGAACTGGAACCAGATATATTTTTTCCAGTAACTGTGCTTTCTACAGGATCGGCACACGCAGTAACATTTGTAGAAGTCCTTCCTGACGATGAAACATTCCTTTCAGTCAGCCCTCTCGTTGAAAGTCATCCTCTTTTCCCTGAACGTGTGAGCCTCATGTGGTGTCAAATAACCGGTGAGAACAGCATCAGGATTCGTATCTGGGAGCGAGGAGCTGGAGAGACAATGGGATGCGGCACCGGTGCATGTGCTGCCGCAGTGGCTGCCATATACGATAACAGAGTGCTCAAGAATACCCCCATTGAAGTGACCTCACCCGGTGGCGTGCTGGAGATATCGTGGAATACAAGGGATGAAGTGATCATGAGGGGGCCAGCCGAAACTGTCTACTCAGCCTGCTACTACCTAACTTAAAGCAAAATCCCCTGTGCACATTGCGTTAACAGGGGATAAATGACTGCTGCACCTAACTGTATTCTCACATCAGTATGCTGTCAATAGCCTTCAGGGTATCCTCACTTAAACTAACACCAGCTGCCCCAGCATTGTCAACTACCTGAGATGGTTTGGAAGCCCCTATGATAACGCTTGATACATTAGGCTTTCTGAGGCACCATGCCAGTGCAAGCTGTGCCATTGAAAGGCCAGACTGCTCGGCAATAGGTACCAGCTTCTGAATCTTTTCCAGTGTACTCTGATCGAGGTTTCCCCCATTCAGAAACATGTTTTGTTTGGGGTCAGCAGCTCTGCTGTCTGCAGGAAGTGGAGCACCAGGCTTGTATTTACCAGTGAGTAGTCCCTGTGCGAGTGGTGAGAACACTATTTGCCCAATGCCATGATGTTCACAAACCGGAATTACTTCTTTCTCAATTTTTCGATTGAGCATACTGTAAGATGGCTGGCTGGAAACAAATGGATCCAAACCAAGTTGTGACTGAATTTTTACAGCATCCAGTATCTGTGGTGCACTCCATTCACTAAAACCGATATAGAGCACTTTCCCCTGTGTGACCAGGTCATCCAGAGCTCTAAGAGTTTCCTCTAGTGGTGTCTCAGTATCGTATCTATGGCACTGATAAAGATCGATATAATCCACGCCCAGTCTCTTCAGGCTTAGCTCGCACTGCTCCATAATGTGCTTTCGAGAAAGTCCTCTGTTGTTCGGCATCGGCCCGTCGTTCATCTGGAAGAAAACCTTGGTTGCGAGTACATAGGAGTCTCTGGGGTATTTACGTAGTGATCGACCAACTACCTTCTCACTCTCGCCTCTGGCATAGACGTTTGCAGTATCGAAGAAGTTGATACCGAGCTCGTATGCCTTGTCAATGCACTCTTCTGCGGACCTGTCTTCCGTAGCATTTCCATAAGTCAGCCAGCTGCCAAGGCAGACTTCACTTACTTTAACTCCGCTGCCACCAAGTCGACGATACTTCATCTCAGCCATGGTTTACCTCTTAAAGTTTTAGTACTATTAGTATACTCACTTAACAGAGCTATCGGTGGCAGCATGTGAATATGAGATAGCCATGCAGTCAATCAGAGCAGATGGAGAGAATTGAACACAAAATCACATGAATTAAACGAAATTACACGAAAAAAACCTTACGCATCTTTGGAGGGTTGGTTGTCTCTCTTCTAGTTAAGCCTTTTCATCTGCTTTAGTCAGCCTTTATTGTGATTTCGTGTTAAAAATCTGTATCTGTTTGCCACGATCGTCATACACTTCCAAGTTATGATATCCATGAATTCAATCAGACAGCACAATACTTTCAAGACTGAAGTGGAATTATCCTTCCGCCAGCGCTGGAGATGGCAGCGCATAAATATCTGAAGGAATGTTCGGTTCATCAGCATAACTTATGATATGTGAGATGAAAGATTGATCAAGCTGAACAATAATTTGCTATCTGCTATTTAATATGGAGAGCCAAAAACACTTGCTGGGATTTAATCGTGCACATTGTAAGGTTGGTTGAACCATAGTGAGTTTCCCATACGTAAACATGCTATATCTATTCAGGAGCAGACATGGAAAAGAGAACTTTAGGATCGACTGGTGACAGCTTATCAATACTGGGTTTTGGAGGTGTTACTCTTGTAGGATTGCATCAGGATGCCTCTAATGAACTGGTGGAAAATGCCATTGATAATGGTATCAACTATTTTGATGTGGCACCCAGCTATGGCAAAAACCAGGAGACTGAGGTGAGTATGGGGACGGCTCTGCGTTCTCACAGAAAGAACGTATTCCTGGCATGCAAAACAGGGTGCAGAGATGCAAAAGGTGCCAGTGAAGAGATGTTACGCTCTCTCAACAATCTTCAGACCGACTATTTTGATCTGTATCAACTGCATGCCCTCTCTAGCGTGGAAGATGTTCAGGCCTGCTTTGCTCCTGGTGGGGCTATGGACTGTATCATTGAGGCGCAGCGAAAGGGGCAGATACGCCATATCGGCTTTAGTGCTCACTCGTCTGAGGCAGCTCTCCTGGCAATGGAGATGTACCCGTTTGCATCTGCACTATTTCCAGTAAATTTTGTGATATGGCAAGAGGGCCATTTTGGACCTGAGATTGCACAAAAAGCCGCAGAGAAGAATGTTGGCAGACTTGCACTAAAGGCAATGGCTCGGACGAATTGGGCTGAGGGAGCGGTTCGGGACTATCCTAACTGCTGGTATGAACCGCTTACAGATGCATACCATGCTGAGCTAGCTTTGAGATGGACACTTTCTAAAGATATCACCGCAGCAATTCCACCGGGTGATCCTCGACTATTTGCACTTGCACTTAAAATTGCAAAAAACTTCACACCGATCGATTCTGACTAGTTGAACGAACTGCAAAATATGGCGACGGGACTCGCTCCATTATTCAAAGTTGCATGATTTGTGGTGAATCCCTATTTGTTGGAACTACAGTTTATTCAGAATTCGCATAGATAGAATAGACTGAAGAATTTATAGCTTAACATGGTAAGTGCCAGGGTATTCTGTCATGTCAGATTACTACAATAACCACCTTCCTACAATGAACAGAATGAGTTCGGATGAGAGTATCATCCACCTCACCAACTACCTGAAGCATATGCGCCGAACCCGGCGAATGCGTATAGTTCGAGGTAGTGTTCTAACGATGCTGGCTGTGGGTGCATTCTCGTATTCTGCCAGAACAGGATGGCACGACTTTTTCCCCTGGTGGATCTATTTCAGTATATGGGGAGGCGGAAGTTCGGTGAATCTGCGACGCTCCGTTGAAACGGAGCGGGCAATAAAGGAGCTGAACGATCCGAAGTACGTAGGAATGCTCGCGGTTTTGTCTCCTCAAATTGAAAACAACTACACACGAGAGTGTGTTGACAGTGCTCTCATTCGTCTGCTTCCATGGGTTAAAGCTAGTAATGGTGCTTCATTCACTTCAGAACAGATGTCTGCTGTCATAAGACTAGCGGATCATCTTCGCCCTGATATGCGGATAGCGGCATTAAAAGCATTGTCGCAAGTAGGGGATGACCGTGCGGTGTGGACTGTGGAGCAGGTGGCTCAGTATGATCCCGTGCTTTCTGTTCGAGATGCCGCGCGTGAGTGCCTGCCTACCCTAATTCACAGAATAAGGAATGCTGAGGAGCAGTCGACTCTGCTTCGAACCTGTATTACACCAGAGCAGAATAGTAAGGACCTTCTTAGGTCTATACAGGATACCAACACTGTACCTGACAACGAGCTGCTGCGTCCTGAAGGATATATGCAAAAAACCGAATATGTCCAAAACAGTGTTAATAGTTTAACAGAGAGTGAAGTGGAGCAACCTTCCACGATAGATGTAACAGGCTGAACGGGAGGATGTGAGCAAGTAGGCAGAAAAAAGAGTAACCAGAGATGGTTACTCTTTTTTAAGATATACCGAGTAGGGCTTAGCCGTTGAGATAGGCTCGAAGTCCGAATGCCCTGGCAGCATTCTTAAGCTTCTTAAGAGCAGTTACCTCTATCTGGCGCACCCTTTCGCGTGAGATCTGCATTGCTTCCCCAATCTCTTGAAGCACCTGGGCAGCCTCTTCATCGAATCCTAAACGTTTTCTCATCACCTCAGCTTCTTTTGGTGTGAGTACGGCGAACAGGCAGGCAAGAGCTTTTGCTGTTTCCTCCTGAATTACTGCATCCTGCGGGTTTTCCGAATTGGTATCATCCAGCAAACTGGATAGTGTTGCGTTTTCTTCTTCACCCACCAGCATATCCAGAGACAGCGGCTCCTGCGTGGAGTTAATTAACAGCTCTACCTTTCTTACAGGCACGCCCATCGCTTTTGCAATCTGCTCGTTGGTTGGCTGCTCACCTGTTTCACGAATATACTGAAGCTTAATCCGCTCCATCTTTCGAAGTGAGTCTGATATATGCGAAGGGATTCTGATTGCTTTCGATTTATTGTCGATTGCTCGCCCTATCGATTGTCTGATCCAGTGTGTGGCATACGTACTGAACCTGAAACCTCTATCGGGATCGAATCGTTCAACCGCTGTTAGTAGTCCAATTGCACCTTCCTGTACCAGATCTTCGAATGGTATGAGCTGGATATTATAGTTCCGGGCAATATTAACCACAAGCCGCATATTCGATTCAATCAGCCTATCCCGTGCTTCCATATTTCCCTGCTTTGCGAGTCTTGCAAGAGACCGTTCTTCTTCCTGAGATAGCAGTGGGATGCGTGTAAGCTTAATTAGATAGGATGCTGCATCCGAAACATTAGCTTGTGTATTAGGACTGTGATTCCGTTTCCTTACAGTTCTATTAACTGGGTTCAAACTTTTCATTGGGTACCGACCCTCTCTGTCTTGAGACGTCGAGCAAATATTCAGGTAATCCGACTTTATAAATACCGCTATACGGAGTTCATATGGCTGTTATGGAGAGCTTATTCCACACCAGTTGAACTCAATATAGTAAATCGGCTGCCAGAACAATATAAACAAGCATATATCACAGAAGTGCATACAGTAATAATTACATGAATGTTAGTTGTGAAGTGCCAACTTTAATGTGAAATACTGCATGAACATTATGTGAAATGCTTAACTGAAATGGTGCTCCTCCCCCTGGCCTCTTGGCTGGTTCGCGTTTCAAGAATCTCCTGGTTTCAACTGTGATGGCAGAACAGCGATATAAATAAAGAATGATAGCTAAGCACTGCCTATTGAACAGATGTTAAGTTATTTACCTGAACGTCGCGACCTTGAATGATAAAAAGCTTTACTATACAGCAAAGCTCAATGATCATATCTCTTATGACGAGCAAATTTACAGATTTGTTTTACTGCAAACTGCTGTATTAAAAAACTGGCAAAAAAGTTTGAAAACTGGGGCAGACTTAGCTGCCCCATCTTTCTGCTGGATATCTTAGAAATGATATCCGAGTGTAACACTCAATCCATCGAGTTCATTGTTTGAACCGGATACGAAGAAGTAGCGGAGATCTACAGAGATTGGGTTGACGTTATTCGTCAGCTGATACCCAGCAATAAGATCAATGACTGGGCCATTGCTGCCGTGACCATCCAACCGTTTGCCGAATGAATATCCAGCTCCAATCCCATATCGGAGATTGTCATGATGAAGTATGATATTTCCTATCACTGGAACATCATATGCATTGCCAAATCCGTTATAACCCAGCCCTAGCAACAGGTTGTAGTTAGGAGCGGTGTACACTCTTCTTTCAAGTATTCCGCTAATCCCAATGGTTCCTTCAACATTCCTTGCGGTTTGACTGTTAGGAACCCAAATTCCCAGTCTGATGTCCCATCCGCGAGAGAGAGACGGTGTTGACTGGTCTGAAAACTGCGCATGTGCTGGCTTCGCAGCGAAT
>JAJZFJ010000186.1 GCA_021805395.1 bacterium | reverse complement strand
ACGGGAGCCAATACCCTGGCACCAAGAAGCGGGTAAGTTTTAAGCTTCTCAATCTCTTCAACACTAAGCTCTTCTGTTTTATTCAGCAGCTGTTCAGAAACTCCAAGTCTGCCAATATCATGTAGCAGGACAGCCGCTCTGAGACCGTTCATTTCCATCTCGTCCAGCCCGGCCCGCTTCCCTATTCTCATTGCCCATTTCATCATGTGGACAACATGTCCCGCAGTGTATGGGTCTGCTGCATCCAATGCCAGAGATAAGGCTTCAATCGTTGAAAATAGCAGATTGTGAGCACGTTCTTTTTCCATATCCAGATCCCTGCGGCTCATCTCTTCATTGCCAACAAGAGACCGTAGATAGTTCTGAAGTGTGCTAAATCCGTACCAAACAATCCCTACTAACACAATTAGTAGAATAATCAGCAACCAGGCTGACATAGCTGGACCTCACTTTCTGCTCTCGAAATGATATAGTTCACGCTGATTTTTCTCTCTGAAGATTTCTCGACTCTTTTGCAGGCATTGTCAAAGATTGAACAGTTCTAATAATAATCAAAGTTTGCATTCTGGTTAAATCAACATAGCGAATACCCAGAAGGTAGGATGGAACCGCTCCTGCATCATTAGCTTCCGTCTGTCGGCATGAACAGACTATTCCATGTACACTGAGTGAATCTAAAGTACTATCCTTGAATGCAATTTGGACATTGGTGTGAGCAGGAACCAGTTTTTCAATGATCACACCACAACCGCCAGTTGAAAAATCTATTACATTCGCCTGAACTACATATGCTTTGTTTGTTGGTATCAAATTGTTTTCGACTAATATGTCCGCAGCAAAACTGCAGGGAGACCTCTCACTCTTCCTTCGCTGTGTTCTTTCCGTACTCTTGCTCTTGAAAATGATAAGATCATCGCGAGAAAGCTCAACAACAGTCTCCATGGAATAGACACCATCTGCTGAATTAAGTGATATAGTCCCCGCATCACCAGATTTTACTTTGGGACGCTGTTCCGGAGCCATAGAGTCTAACTGGACAGCGACATGCTGGGCATCCACCAGTCGGATTATTCCGGTGAATAGATCATCACTGGTAGAAAATTGAAGATATACTTTGTCAACTGTTCTGAACATGTGTGTACTGTTCTCTCTCATTTCTGACATTTCTCACAGTTTTCTTCCATGAATACAGGCGAGATTAACATGTTCACTATTAAAATTTAAACTTTTAAGCCAATAAATTGAACACGAGAGGTGCATGAGAAGGTAAAATAGTGCTGGAAAGTATCTGTTTTTTGTCTCAGTACCTAAATCTCCTTGAGCGAACTCTCACAGAGGATCTGAATGTTTAAAAAGTCCATCTATCTTCTTTGCCCATTGTTGCTGTCATTCGGTACCGTTTCGCATTGTGTTGCATCCTCAACTCCAACCGATACCTTAAAGGCGTACAAGAAAGGCGTCAGCCTTTTTAAGCAGAGACGACTGGATGCAGCAGAAAAAGAGTTCCAAAAAGTCTTATCCACCAATCCCAATGATGTTCCATCACTATCCTACGAAGGCTTAATCTTTCTCCAGGAACACAGGTATGCCGATGCAGTTGAACCTCTCCAGAAAGTGGTTAATGCTCAACCCAAAAGTTCCAATGCACATATCAACCTGGGAAATGCTTTTGAAGGTGTTAAAAGGAATGTGGAAGCTCATTACCAGTTTCAGCTTGCCTCAAAACTCGATCCTCATTCAGTAAGTGCTTTCTACGATTTGGGCAGTGTTTGTATACAGATGAATAAACCTCAGGAAGCAATTCTTGCATATCAGCATGCAGCAAGTCTGGCACCAAAAGACCCGGATGTCATGAACAACCTTGGAGTGGCTGAGCAGACCGTAGGACACTATGCAGAGGCAATAAAGGCATACAGTACTGCTTACAAATTAGACCCAACAAGTACAGAATATGCGATGAACCTCGCGCTGCTCTATCAGCAGATGGCTGAGAACCAGACTAAACTCGACCACACAGCCGCCGCAAGCAAGTTGTGGATGGACGCTCGCATCGCATTTAACCATGCTGTTACCGATGATCCCATGAACTATCGCACAAGAGAAGCTTATGCGGACACGCTGGCAGAAATGGGCGATTATGATCAGGCGATCACCCAATACACCAGGATATCCCAGATAGCTCCCAATGCCTTTCATCCACTCTACAGTCTTTCCGTTCTATATATCAAAGAGAGAAAATTTGCTGATGCTAACACAACACTGAACGCTGCGTTAAAAATCAGAAAAGAAGATCTCAATACTCTTAAACTTAAAGCATTCGCAGAGTACAATCTGCATAACTATTCCAAGGCTGTACCTTATTACCAAAAAATTGTGATGGTTGATCCTAACGATCTAGCCTCATGGAATAATCTTGCGGCTACATTGCAGCTTGCTGATGAACTTCCTGAAACCGTTACAACAATTCAACAGGCTAAAACGCAGGGCATTACTGGAATCAGGATCGCTCCACTGCTTCGCACAGCGGGATATCTCTACCTGAAAGCGGGTGATCCAGCCAGTCTGAAACTGGCTTTGCAAAACTACATAGAATCAACCCATGATGCCCCCGACGATCCATTTGGCTACAACGGTGTGGGATTGGTGGCGCAGAAACTAGGCAAATTGCACGTTGCACTAACCGCTTTGCAAAGGGCAATTGCACTCAAACCCAACTTCGATGATGCATATAACAACCTTGGTGTAGTTTATGAAGGATTAGGTAACCTGATTCTCGCCAAACGCGCCTTCATAGAAGCAAAAAAAATAAATCCGCATAACAATCTGGCTCTGGAAAATCTGAAGCATCTGGGAAAATCGTCTTGAAAATAGTTCGATTAATATGCATCTGTCTGGTTTCAATCTTCAGTATATGTAACGGGTATACACAGGATACAGCAACAAACAGTTCCAGTTCGCCAGATGGACTTACAATTCTCTACTTCGGGCCAGTGAACGGTGTTAGCTACAACTTTATGGATCAGACATTCAGATGTGTGATCATGAATAACTCACAGCAGATGATCCCTGCAGGGCAGTATATTGTGAAGTGTTTGCCAATTAGAGGTTTGAACTACACATCTGGAAACACAATTCCGACCATACCAGCTATCCCTGCTCATGGTGTTGTCTGCACCGAATGGAACTTGTCGCTCAAAAATAGTGGAGGATATCCACTAGCTGGTGCATACATCTGCCCGGTGCAGAACAGCTCTCAGGTAAGCAGCTCAACTCTGGATGATGCGATTAAGCTTTCATCTCCTGTCATGCTGTACTCACGTGCAGGCTTTGTGCTACCTTCCCATCCTGTAGTAAAGACTCCCAAGGTTACTGAAATAGATAAAAACGTGCTGCAAGTTACGGGCAACATAAGTGCCGTGCAGTTTCTAAGAGCCACAAATGATGAAAGTGTGTTCAGGCTTTTCACCAATATTCAGGGAATCTGGCAGCCGATTGCAACAGGATGTAACATCGCAGACCTATATGCTGGAGAAGAGGGACAACAGCCCTGGTATCATTCCTTTAAAATAACAGGCTGCCATTCTCAGACCACAGGTGCTACAGCAGTAATAACAATAGATGGAATGTATGGTAATCTGGCAAAGGCTTCTGTAACATATAACATCTCACAAAATTCATCTTCAATAACCGGAACAATTGAAATTACAGCACTCCAGGATTTCCAGTGCTACGGGATTGATTTACCAGTACTTTGGGCACACAAACCTGTTGATGCTCAGATGCCCGATGGCAGTTTAGTATCCCTGAATACTAATTCAGCATCTAACCTGTCTGATCCTTCAATTGCTGCCCTGCACACGAATCAAACCACCTGGGGAATAATTGCACCGGGAGTCCCACCAATATCGGGATGGACGGTCGTGCGAAAATCCTCTCTAGGTCAATACAGATGCGCACTCGAGTGGACAGCTCCAGCAGCTGGATCACTGTTCCAAAGAGGCGGCAGCATATCAGTTCCATTTACACTTTTTGCGAAATCAGGCAGTGCAAGCATACAGGATGCACTGATCTTTTTGAGGAAGTAGAATGAACATCGTTATCAATGCTTATGCAAAGATCAACCTCACTCTGGATATCTTCCAGAAAAGGGCCGATGGTTTTCATTCACTTGCTTCAATCATGCAGGCGATATCCCTTCACGATACTCTAACATTCAAGCTTTCAGACAGAGATGGAGTTCAATTCACTTGTAATCTGAGTGAGAATGACGGTATACCCTCGAACTCAGACAATCTGGTTGTACGTGCTGCGATGCTGGTTTCAGAATGGATATCCAGTAAGCATAATTTCAGCACAGGTATAGAGATCCACCTACACAAGGAGATTCCATCCCAGGCAGGTTTGGGTGGCGGAAGCAGCGATGCGGCAGCAAGTATTCGTGGCTGTGAAAAAGTGTTTGGAATAAAGATTCCTGAAAAGGAGTTGATCACGCTTGCCTCACAACTTGGTTCGGATGTTCCTTTCTTCCTGATGGGAGGAACTGCAAAAGTTGAAGGTCGAGGTGAGAAGATTACATCTTTATCAAGTACTCCCGAACTTTGGTTAGTTGTGGTAAAGCCAGATATACATGTGTCTACGGGTTGGGCTTATGGGTTGCTGGATGAGCAGAAAGACCGTACATCCCACCGGTTAACTGAGAAGATGGCGAAAGCTATCTCGAGTCAGGACTATGAGTTGATACTGCTACTCCAAAGTAACGATTTTGAATTCCCTATACTTTCTCACATCCCGCAGCTGGTTGAACTTCAGGATGATATCAGAATAGCCGGAGCAATGAATTCACACCTATGCGGCAGTGGATCCGCATTCTACGGCATCGCTCAGGATAAGAGTAGTGCAGAACTCATCGCGGGTAGGCTGCGTAAGAAGTATAAGGACGTATATGTGGCACACACTCTGGCCCGTAATGAAGAATACATTTCATGAAATCGCCTGTAATAACGGCAATCATACTTGCTGGAGGGAAATCTGAAGCTGCTCTGGCTGAATATAATGGCACACCCCACAGGGCACTTGCAAAGTTGAATGGAGTGTCTTTGATCCAGAAAGTACTATCGGCTGTAGAAGGTGTGAATAGTACTATCTCTAATATATATATCATTGGTGACCTACCCACATTTGAAAACTGTGTTAGCCTGCCAGACAGGGGAGATTTTGTGAGTAATCTTCTTAATGGCTTACAGCAGTGCACTCCAGAGTCTTATGCATTAATTCTCACAGCGGATATTCCATTTATTACTGCGGAGAGTTTGAACCTGTTTCTTAAAGAGTCTGTAAAACTGTGTGAAGATGGCGTCAGCATGATTTGGCCAGTAATTCCAGTTGATCAGTGCTACTCCAGCTACCCTGGCATCTCCAGAACAGCACTCAATCTCAAAGAAGGCAAGTTAACGGGTGGTAATCTGGCACTCGTTAATCCTACTGCTCTGCTTAATCAGAGAGATAAAATTGCTTCAGCCTATAAAAGTAGAAAGAGCATTTTCAAGCTTGCTATGTTATTAGGGCCAGCTACTCTAATAAGATTTGCAATGAGTATGCTGCGAGTGAAAGGAGCTCTAACTGTCCCTTACCTGGAACGCTGTGTATCCAAATTGATAGGTTCAAAGGCCAGAGCACTGCTATGCAACTGCCCGGATCTAGCAACAGATCTGGACAAAGTTTCTGACTTTGAAGCGGCAGAAAAGTTTGTATCATGCTCAACGTGAATTTCCAGACACCTACACCAGAATTCTGGTTTAGAGTAGAAGAAATCGAACGCCAATCCACCGGGACGATATCATTCTCTGCGTTGAATGTATCAACTGGCGAGAAACTGGAAAAGAAAGCAGACATGATGTGCAGATCTGCAAGTATCATCAAACTACCTGTACTGATACATGCTGCCTTTCTGGTTAATGAAGGGAAAAGAAACTGGACGAACATCATCTCTCTTAAATCAGAGGACAAGGTTGGTGGATCGGGTGTATTGAAACAGATGAGTGACAGCTCACAATATTCTCTTTTGGATCTCTGTACCTTAATGATGATTATTTCAGACAACACTGCCACCAATATGGTGCTTGACCATATTGGTCTTGAAGGTGTGAACGATAGAATGCAATCTTTGGGCTTTAAGCAAACTCGTATATTTCGCAAAGCATTCACACCTGAAACTCCTGAAAGTATGCCATATGGACTTGGCGTTACAACAGCATCCGAGATGTTACAGCTTCTTGGTCTGATACTGACTAAACAGATTTGCACGAAACAAACCAGTGAACTGATTATGAGCATGCTGGCTTCCCAACAGATACGTGACTGCATACCTCGCTATCTCCCACCCTACTGGAATTATGCGGGTAAAACTGGAGCTATAGACTGTGCACGAAATGACATTGGGATAGTTACATCTCAAAATGGTGAGAATTTTATACTCTGTCTGTTCTGCCAAAACATGACAGATGTGATGTGGACACCTGATAACTCAGGTGAAGTAGCGCTGGCTAAGCTAAGCGCAGAGATATTGGGTGTTACAAAAGAGCATTTTTGTAAAGGGTAAAATAGCACATGTATCTGAGAACTATGCTGAAAAGCAAAATCCATCGGGCTACTGTCACTGACGCTGATGTTCAGTATGTTGGCAGTATCTCCATTGACAGAGATCTTATTGAAAAATCTGATCTTCTGATTGGAGAACTGGTCCATGTATGGAATGTAGATAATGGTGAGCGATTTGAGACGTATGTGATTGAAGCGGAAAGCGGATCGGGAAATATAATTATCAATGGAGCTGCTGCCAGAAAAGTCGCCGTGGGAGATCGTGTAATTATCACGGCATTCTGTTTAACCGATGAACCTGTTAAAGCCCGCGCTATCCTGGTTGATGCGCAAAACCGATACGTCAGTGACCTCTGATAAAAACCCATTTTTATCTGAAGCTGCCCCTCTGTATATAGCAATTGGTGATATCCATGGGCAGCTTGACCAGATGGAACGCCTCCTTGCCGAATTACATCGTGCAGGCTTAAGAGATTCTGACAGAGTGATATTTCTTGGTGATTATATCGACCGTGGCCCAGACAGCTGCGGTGTTCTGGAATCATTGATCAAATTC
>JAJZFJ010000301.1 GCA_021805395.1 bacterium | reverse complement strand
AGGTAAGTATTCCTTGATGCGTACATATAATGTTGCCGTTGCGGGGGCAACAGGTGCAGTGGGTTCAGAGTTTTTAAGGTTGTTAGAAACGAGGGAGTTTCCACTTCAATCTCTTCGTCTGCTTGCATCCGAACGATCAGCTGGAAGGACTGTAGCCTTCAGGGGACGGTCTCATACCATTGAACTTCTCACAAAAGACAGCTTCAATGGAGTAGACATAGCATTCTTCTCTGCGGGAGGCAGTATCAGCAGAGAGTTTGCTCATCCGGCTGTGTCATCCGGTGCACTTGTAATAGATAACTCTTCAGCCTTCAGGATGCAGGAAGGAGTTCCTCTTGTTATTCCCGAGGTAAATCCGGATGAGATAGACAGACACCAGGGTATTATCGCCAATCCTAACTGCTCCACCATAATCCTCCTTATGGCAGTATCTCCCCTCAGAAAACTTGCTCCAATTAATCGCATTGTTGCTTCCACCTACCAGGCTGCAAGTGGTGCAGGTGCAAAGGCAATGCAGGAACTGTGGGATCAAACCGAGGATGTACTGCGAGACAGACCGGTGACACCTCGCGTTTTTCCCTGGCCAATTGCATTTAATGTCTTCAGCCATAACACCAAAATCGACTCCTCCGGATACAACGAAGAGGAGCGTAAGATGATTTTTGAGACCAGAAAAATATTGAATGAGCCAGAGCTTAAACTCTCTGCAACCTGCATACGCGTTCCAGTTTTACGGGCACATTCAGAAGCTGTTAACATAGAATTCGCGGAAGGTAAACGTCCATCCCTGCAAAGTGTCTATGATGCACTTCAGAATGCACCGGGAGTGAAGATTGTGGATAACCGTGAAGATAACCACTTTCCTATGCCCATTGAAGCGAGTGGAGAAAATGATGTACTCGTAGGCAGAATTAGAGAAGACCTATCTAACGAGAATGCAATTGATCTGTTTGTGAGTGGAGATCAGATTCTGAAGGGTGCAGCTCTTAATGGAATTCAAATCGCAGAGGAGTGGATACGGAGAAATAAATGAGATCAACCCCATTTGGACAGGTATTGACTGCCATGATAACCCCATTCGACGAACAGGGGAATGTGGATAGAGCTGGCGTAGTTAAAATTGTGGAACATCTGCTGGCAAATGGCTCTGATGGCATCGTAGTTGCGGGTACAACCGGTGAGTCTCCAACCCTCAGCCATGATGAAAAACTGGATCTGTTCAAGCTGGTTAAAGAGACAGTAGGTAACAGAGGCAAAGTGGTGGCTGGAACTGGCAGCAACGATACCTCCGCATCGGTAGATCTTACTCGTGAAGCAGCAGCAATTGGTGTGGATGGTGCTCTACTTGTTGTGCCATCGTATAACCGTCCCTCTCAGGAGGGCATGTACCGTCACTTTAGACTTATTGCAGAGAGCGTGCCCAATCTTGCCTGCATGCTTTACAATGTCCCCTCACGAACCGCTCAAAATCTTGATGCCCAAACCACTCTTCGCCTTGCAAATGATGTTAAAAATATAGTTGCCACTAAAGAAGCATCAGGCAATATAACACAATGTTCCGATATTCTTGCAAAGTGCCCAAAAGATTTCGCTGTTTACAGTGGTGATGACGGCTTCACGCTGCCCCTGCTGGCAATTGGTGGATGTGGAGTGGTGAGCGTGATTTCACACATTGTGGGCACAGACATGAAGGCAATGCATACCGCTTTCTTCTCAGGAAATTACGAGGAGGCAAGCCGTCTTCATCTTAAAATGCAATCTGCAATAAAAGCCTGTTTTCAGTCAACAACTCCCAGTCCAGCCCCATTGAAGGCTGCTCTCAGAATGATGAAACTGCCTGCGGGACCACTAAGAATGCCGCTTATTGAAGTAACAGAAAATGAAGAACGAATTGTACAGCAGATGCTGGCTGAATACGGACTGTTATAAGCTTAAGGACAATAAAATTCTCGGTATAAAAGGAAGTGAACTTATTGAGTATCACAAAATCTAAGTTAAAAATTATCTCCCTTGGCGGAAGCGGAGATATTGGAAAGAATATGCTTGCTTTCCACTATGAGGATACGATTCTTGTAGTGGATGCTGGTGTAATGTTTCCAAATCAGGAACAGCCTGGTGTAGACCTCATCATCCCCGACATCACCTACCTCCTGGAGCACCGTGAAAAAGTGAAGGCTATCTGTCTCACACATGGGCATGAAGATCACATCGGGGCATTACCCTATGTTCTTAAGCAGCTTCAGGTACCAGTCTATGGATCTGCTCTCACTCTTGGCATGGTGAAAGAGAAACTGTCCGAACATGGACTTGCATCAAGTACAACCCTGATACCCTATCCAGACAGGACACCTGTTAACTTCGGTGCCATGCAGGTTGAAGCAATCCATGTTACACACTCTCTTCCAGAGACCTGCAGCCTGGCGATACGCACCCCTGTTGGTGTGGTGATTCATACGAGTGACTTCAAAATAGATCAGACTCCAGTGGATGGACGCATCTTCGACGCTGCACAGTTTAGCAAGTATGGCGAAGAGGGTGTGAAGCTGCTGATATCCGACTGTATTAATGTAGAGCGCAAAGGCTGGTCACCCTCCGAACAGACTCTGGTGCCAGTATTCGACAGCTTTATGCGGGATTCAGAAGGCCGCGTAATCATTGCCACCTTTGGTTCCAACCTGCATCGTGTGCAGACCGTCTATAACATGGCTGTTAAAAACGGCAGGAAACTTGCCATCTACGGCAGATCGATGACCCAGAATGTTGCCACAGCGCGAGCATTGGGCGTGCTGATACTGGATGACAGACACCTGGTAAAAGGTGATGATCTTTCAGGTTACAAACCCTCAGAGCTTGCAATTCTCACAACAGGCAGTCAGGGAGAGCCTCTTGCCGGGCTTACCAGGATGAGCCGTGACGAGCATGCCAAGGTGCAGATTCAGCCTTCAGATACCGTCATCCTTTCCTCCACACCCATACCAGGGAATGAGGCAATGGTCTGGCGTGTGGTTAATCGCATTGTGCGCCTGGGTGCACATGTGTTCTATGATAATATCCAGAATGTACACGTCTCAGGGCATGGTTATCAGGAAGAGCTAAAGATGATGATCAACCTAACCCGCCCTGAGTTTGTTTGCCCGTATCATGGCGAACCGCGCCATTATGTGGCTTATGGCCACATGGTGGAAGAGATGGGCTATCCTAAAGAACAGAGCCTCCACTTTGAAATTGGCCAGGCACTGGAAATGGACGAAGACGGAGTGCGACGCTCTGAGGACCTTTACCCACATGGCAGTGTGCTGGTAGATGGTATCTCTTCCGGTGGCGTAAGCGATGCAATCCTTCGCGACCGCCGGCATCTCGCCCAGGATGGCACCGTGATTGTTACCCTGAGCGTGGAACGAGGAACCGGTGAGATTCTCGCTGGGCCAGATCTGCTATCCAGAGGCTTTCTGCATCCTGAAGACAGCAATGTTATCTTCGAGGAGACTGCTGAAAAGGTGGTTCAGGCTGTAGAGGAAGTGTCAGACGATCAGGGCACCGATCAGGACAGCCTCCGACTGGCTGTACATGAGACTGTATCCCGCTATCTTCGCAAAAAGACAGGCCGACGGCCAGTGGTAATCCCCATCATCATGGAGATCTAGATTGCTTAACCCTGTGAAGCATTAATCTTCACAGGGTACATTATCTGTATCAGTAGTCTTAATAATTAAATGGGTGTGTTGTGTGGACGATAACCTCCGTTAGATATTAATCAGTATCATATCAGGTTCAGTGAAATATTTGTGCCGGTCTAAGTCAGCCAACAAGAAATGGCATTTTCGACCTAATAGCCACAACGCTTGAAGAATTCTATACAGTTTGCCCTCATTTCACTTACAGCAATTATTAAAATGAGATCTCCATACTAATTAGTACAGTTTGTTTGTAACTAAGTAACTATTCAAGCGTGGTATAAATTTTCTCTCTTATACCGAAGACGTGTGGGTGTAGGTCTTCCTGTAGACATGAAGGGACATCGATCGGCACCCGGATTGTACATCACAGTGGGCGCTATCATGCTGCAGGCCAACAGGGTAGTGCACATTATGCTGGTGCCAAAGAGTAAAGACAACCCGGTGACTGCCTCTACCTTCAACCTGGCAAGCCCGAATGTACACCTGGGGCGGTCAGGAGCGCAGTAGAGTACATAGGATGGTTTTGTATGTGAGCCGGGGAACTAAACAATAGCTAACACTGTTATACATATTTGATTGTGTATGAAGCCAAAGGTTTCTCCATGCCTGTAAGAATTGACCGGACAGGCATCAAATTTAATGGAATTTCAATAAAACTATTGACATATCTGGCATTGTGTGTTAAACTTATCATGATAAGAAATTAGCATAAGCTACATTTATTATCCAAACCATCTCATCATCGTTCTGAATAAGAACATTCCCGGTCAATTCATTTGTGCCAGAACAGGAAGATGTGCGAAATGAAAATTAAATTTACCCCCCCCGCAAATTAGCGAACAGTGGCTTTATTTTTGCTTTTGCATGCTTATTAGTAACCGGTTATGCACAAGAAGCCATTGCTCAAGCTCCTCCGCCATTTTCAAATATGTATTCGTGGCCCACTGATACTATAGCCTTTCCCACACCTGTTCATGTAGGAAACGCACCATATACTGTACAGGTAAATGGAAGTATTATTGGCGGACAGAC
The DNA here is from genome assembly GCA_021805395.1 of bacterium. Classification (GTDB taxonomy): domain Bacteria; phylum Armatimonadota; class Chthonomonadetes; order Chthonomonadales; family Chthonomonadaceae; genus JAJZFJ01. Next base: position 2,450 of record JAJZFJ010000301.1, on the reverse strand, counting down.
TTTAACATCACTTAGCATTACAGGCGGAATTCCACTAATTCCTAATACATATTATCAACCTAATACATTTACATATCAACTGTCTGGATTTTCAGCGAATGCGTGTCATACCTTTACCGTTGTAAATCAAATTGACTTGGCTGGCTTAGATTATTCTGTATATTGGGGAGCAGGAGCAACAGGAACTGGTAACTCGATAGGGTTAGGATCCAGCCGCCCTGGTCCTAATGGTACTCCAATTCCTACAACCGCAGGTCCATATTACACTCCATAATCATACCAACATGTCTCTCCGGCAATTCAACGGAGAGACATGTCAATAATGCTGCTTTGTTCTATATATTCATGCAGTAGCACAAGACGAATCTAAGGACTGATAAAGAAAGCTGGCTTTCATGAACAAAATGATTGGTAATGTTCGAGCATCAAGATCGGTGATTTGGATGATTGGGTTAATATGTTTACTTTGCCATTGTAAGTATGCGGAATCGCAGTGTCTGCCAGCTCCTACAATTCCTTTCTATAACCCTGTCAATCCTGGTCCACGAAACGGAATATACAAACGTATTGCAGAACCTATAAAACCAATCTCAGTCATCATACATTGTCGCGTCATAACTCCTTATCAATCTGGTGGTCAATCGGTCGAAGATTACACATTTTACTATTCTCATGGTGCATTTCTGGAAATCCCAGCAATGGTTAGTGGGCATGATCCTGGTCAATCTGACCCGTTTCGAATTATACCTAACCCAAAACCAAATGAAATTATCTTTGATGGAAAACCAGATTCTCCTGTTTGGCAATATAACCCTAAGTCTCATTGGGCAGGATACCATCCTTATGAATGGGCCGTCGATCAGTATAGTATCTCTCAATTAAAAAAAATTGCAGGCGATATGGCAATTGCTATATATGGATTGGGACAAGAGCTGCAGTATTCACATGCCATGGTGTTAAACACATTTTGTTTAACTAACCCTGCGATTTTTCATAAATTCTCTAGTTGGGCTCATCGATCCATTTCTCGTAAGATTATGGGTAATGAGTGTACGCTATATGAGTATATTCAAAAATACTCGCGTCCTTCCAATTCTCCTGAAATGCCTAAAGCTTCTGGTAATGCAACAAATATATATCAATGGTGGCTGGATAATAAAAACCATTATTTATTAAAATATGACCTTATCACTAATAACAAAGTCTTCTATTCTGTTTCAATACTATCTATGAAATATGTCAAGACATTACCAAAATCCCTGTTTCTATTGCCATCAGGTACACATGTAGTGGTATGGAAAAATATGGTAATTCCACATCTGCAAAAAAATATCGTGGTAACGTATAAACGAATCAATCTCGGAGGATAGCAGCTCATGAAAAAGTTTCTCATCTTTTTTCAAGTCAGCCTCATGTTCATTTGCTTTCCAGCATGTAGTTATGCACTGCCCTCTAAATCTGATACGAAAGTATTAACACTTAGTGTATTGCATCATAGTATTCAATATGCGCTTGCCAGTATTCAAAAGCAGACCAATGTCTCTTTTACAGCGGATAAAGACATAGAATACAGACGTATTAACATCTTCTGTACAAAATGCCCACTGAATACGCTCCTGCCTGCTATTGCCTATGCTACCGGCTTTACGTGGAACAAAACTGCAACGGGATATAATCTCTCAAGATCTCCTGCCAGATATGCTCTCGAACAGGAACGACTGCATGAGAGTGAGATGGACCACGATGCTACCGAGATACAGCTTGAGCAGGTAACTACTACACCGTTGATGCAGTATATCGATGGACCTTCAGATGGAAGCGCATTTTATCAGTTCCTTAAACTAATGACACCCAATCAGATCACAAGGCTGATCCATCAGGGAATGCACGATCTCGATGTGATCTCAACAGACGGCGGTTCGAACTACTACTCCCATTTTGTGGCAGCCCGCCGCATTTCCACACTGCCACTAGCATTACAGAAAGAGATTAGCTTCGAAACTCAGATGTCTAAAAGAGACCTTGAAGGCACCTGGGTGGGGACTGTCGGTGGGCAGGAGGTGATGGAGCTTGCTGTGTTGCCAGTGGGAAGTGACCTTCTTCTACTGAGCCGTGGTGAGGTTTTCAGAGGTGTTGTCCCTGCCAGAAACTATAATGGAAACACACCACCAGAGGTGAAAGCACTCCTTCAAACAGCCAGTGTTCAGTTAGATGGGGCAATAACGGAATCGCTTGTCCATAAAGTCATCACTTTTCCCAAAGGTACCAACACAGATTCATTGCCTGTGATGCTAAAGATATTAAACAAGCAGACCGGTATCCCTATCGTATGCGACGACTATCTTCGCAGTCAGATGCCACTGTATCCAGATTCACCTGATATCTGGAAATATCCCTTCATGCAGCTATTACGGATTTTTGCCAAGGGGTTTGCCAAGAAGGTAGTCTGG
>JAJZFJ010000281.1 GCA_021805395.1 bacterium | reverse complement strand
TTCAGCTCGGTTACACCCATACGGTTGCTTGCTGCATCGTAAGTATTGGTATACATGGCAAGCACAACTCCAGTGGGTCCATAACTGCTACGGGTTGTCTCACGCCCTGCGGCATCATAGGTATTACTTGTTGAAACACCGTTTGCCATCATACATGTCTGCTGTCTGCTCAGTGCATCATATGTGAGTGTGGTAGATTCCGCGAGAGGGTTGATAATGCCTGTCAGCCTGTTTTCCGCATCCCATAGATAGGTAGTTAAGCCTCCACTATCCAGAAGCTGCACTCTGTTAACCACTGCATTATAGCTTTGGGTGAGTGCAATTCCTGTAGGATAGAGCACGCTGATTTCACGGTTATTAGCATCGTAACTCATGGTACGGATGCCCAGGCTGTCCTGCTGGGTAATCAGCCTGCCAGCAGCATCAAAGGTATGGGTTACTCTCGTGCTATCGGGATAGAGCCTGCCAACTTCACGGTTAAGGGGATCGTAGGTATAGGCTGTCAGGTAGCCACGGGCATCGGTCCGGGTGACGACATTGCGGGTTGCATCGAACTGGAAGCTGGTGCGGGCGCCAAGGGGATCCTGCTGGGATAACATACTGCCACGGGCATGCTTAGCTTTGCGCTGTTTAGTTGGAATGCCTCTTCCAGCTAGCCAGATTGGCAGGCTAGAGAGATGACTTGTATAGTTTTGGACTGAAGCTAGCATGGCAATGTCCAGAAGGATGCATATAGATAAACTGTATAGACTCAGAATACCTCATAGGGTTACAAATGTTTATATGGTTTGTAAAGTTATTTAAGAGTTCGCCTTCATGGCTAGATCCTACACTTATTCTTGCGCGTATTGCATTGCTGTGCTGTCCCGATAGTAGCCATACTATGCCACGTATCGGTACGGGTTCACAGTGTTGCGCTGACGGCCAACTCCACGCCGAATGCCCTGTAGGTATAGCTATCTGTAACGACTCCAGTACCACCTACGAGGATACGCACAGTGCTTTGCTGGTCCACCTCGAAAAAGCTGCTGGTACTACACATAACCGATCCAACGAGAGACCACCCCTGTAGCCTGGACAGTCGGTAAGCTGATCGTGTTCCACAAGGGGGTATTGAGCGCCTGGAGCACGCTCTCGATAGCTCAGAGTACGCAGTTTAGGATAGGTTGATTAATACCATGAACAGCCAAATATTACCATATATGGTGAATGGAACTTAATGACATGAAAATTAATCAGATTTTCACTCCACAATGTATCCAATTGATTACCACCTGGCCTCTTATATATCCCATACCATCTATCCGCTCCTAGAAGTATACAATTAGCACTGTTCTCCCCATAATATTGCGCATCTCCCAGTGAAGTGATTTTATGCTTTTTAATATCCCATAAAAAACAACTAGGATGAGTACCATCTGACATATAGTGTATGAATTGGATGATACATGTATTTCTATATTTATGAATATGATATAATTCAATGGTATCAAACCCATTCATAGCAAAATCATAATGAGCTAATTCTGGATCTAGGATCAATCTCATTGGTTTAGGATAACCTGGAAACTTGTAAGTAATAATATCTTTTGTTAGTAAATTATAAATTCTGAACGTACCAAATGTAAGAGAGTGAGTGGTTTTGTTTCTGACTAATATACTGAGAAATATATTATTGTTTGTCAAGAAACAGCCCTTGTAAATATTGTTAAGAAATGGTATATATTTAATCGTCATTGAACTTAATGTTAAAATTTCGAGCTTTTTAGATATATCAGGCGGAAATATAAGCATTTCTTGGCTGTTTGGAGCCCACTTGTAATTTGAAACATGCTTAAAGACATTAGACAGTATATGTGATGTAGAATTAATTATATATAATTCGTTCTTCATCTTAATAAAAAGCGCAATGTATTTGCCGTTAGGAGACCAGGAGATAGCGATATCACTACCATCAATATATAATGAATTTCTGAATGAATAAAGAATTTTATGCGGCATTTCAATTGCACGTAAACTATGAATCTTGACATTGTAGATACACAATTTCAACATATCAATCCCTTCACTATTCATATGATATGTTAAATATGCTAAAGAATTGCACTCCTTACAGAATATGGGTAAAATTCTATTGTCTTGTGAATGAAATGTAGGATGTAGCCTGTTAGTTGAAGTCGATAAATTATATATATTAAATCGTGGAGATATTTGTCTGGAATAATTGTGTACAAATTTATATTTTTCTAAAGATACCACAATATTATTAGTGGAGTATGGTGTAATTATTGAATTGGCATGATTCTTTCGATGACATGAATTAAATTGAGACGTAGAACTATTTCTTCCACGGCAAGTAAATAGAAAAATAGAAATTATTATAATGTTAAAACGATTCATTTACTTTGTTCTTTCACCAATGAATAGAATTATATTTATTGGCTTGCATCACTTATGACATCTACTATGACCACGGTTTGCATGGCTTACAATGGAGGCAAGTACAAGAAATGCCTGTCAAATCATCTAAAGTCACATTATGCAATGCGATACATTTAGAGAATTGTGGATTTTGACCTTGAACAGTTCCCCAATATTTGTGTATTTCAAACCAAAATGAATGTTTTGATGTACATAAGTATTGCATGATGCCTATTGAGGCTTCAATTTGGCCTTCTACATTGCAAATCTTTTTATGTTTAGTACATGATTTATAATGGTCATAATCAAGTTGCATTAGCCCATAACCGTGCGGACTATTTGATCTACTATCAAATGAACTCTCTGCTTCAGCGATACACGTATATGCAGTTGCCATGGCTTTGAGATAACTTGCAGGCACACATTTAGAAAGGGCAGCAAGGAATTTGTTATAATATATTATAAAATTCTTATAATGATTTTTAGTATTATCTTGAGATTTATCTGTATAAGTATCGGCCCAACATCCTGTTTTGGGATCTATGGCATGATGTCCGCTCGCATCGATTCTTCCAACAGCTTCATTACCCTCGTACCTGTAGAGGTTCCAGTCACCGCCATCAAATCCAACAAGATCCCGGCTTACCCACCGGCCTGCCTGTACGTCCAGGTACCGTGCTCGTACGTACTGCATGGTTGCGCTGTCGCGGTAGTAGCCATACTGCCCTACGTACCGGTAGGAGTTCCTGCTGCCGTTTCCGCTCTGCCACTCGGTGCCGAATGCCCGGTAGGCATAGTTGTCGGTAACCACCCCTGAGGCGTTGGTGAGCAGCCGTGTGCTGCTCTGGCTGTCGTAGCCATAGAACGACGAGCCAGCTGCATCCCAGCTGTTGATAAGCTGTGCCGACTGCCATTCCGACACAAGCCCACCCCACATGCCAGGTGAATCGGTATACCTGCCAGTAGTGGATAGAGCACCATCCAGCTCCAGCAGCAGGTTATCACTGTCCCATACAGCATTCAGGAGGCCATCAGGCACGGCAAGTTCACTTGCTGCAACTGTCACAGTCACCAGCGGGCTGAAGTCACCAAAGTGCTCGACACCGTCCTGTACCATCTCCCACTGAAAGGCATAGCTGCCCGGTGTGAGCGGTGCTGTTACAGTCCACACAAACTCTACAGTGTCCCCGGGAGCTGCTGAGGCGATTGGCATTACAACCCGGCCCATACCCCACATCTCGTTATCTTCAGGATCCTGGGAGCCAAGGTTATGAAGGGTAGTTGGCATCCATGTGGTGGAACCGATGTTCTTCATAGTAACACTTACACCGTAGCTCTCACCTGCTACCATGCTGGATGGTATTTTCTGAGCAATCCATTGTGCCTGATTACCTAGTGGATTCGCATATACACCAACTGAAATATTCTCTGTTAGATCACCAAAGTGGGCTACTCCTTCCTGGAGCATCTGCCACTGGAAATTATAGCTGCCAGCAGTGGTGGGGGCGGTTATTGTGAAGTTGAAGGTAACTTCTGCACCACACTCTACCCTGTAAGGGAGGTAAACTCTTCCACGTCCCCATGTGCTATTATCTTCTGGATTCTCAGACCCCAACCTGAATTCGGCTTCTGCCGTCCATACTGTTGTACTATTGTTTCGCATGGTGATGGATACGCCGTATGTTCCGCCTGCTACCATAATTGGGGGAACTTCCTGGGAGATAAACTGTGCATCCAGCGTATTGACCGTAATGGGTGCCAGCCGCTCTCTGCTTTGACGTAAGCCATCTGCTGAGTAGGTATTGGTTTCCACAACACTGCTGCTATCTGTCTGGCCTGTCAGCCTGTTCTCAAAATCCCATGTCAATGTAGTTAAAGCAGTTCCAGCCTGTTGAACAAGGAGGTTGCCATTTGCATCGTAGATAGAGGTAACAGGAATGCCATTAGGTGACAACTGGGTTACCAGTTCGTTGGCAGCATTATATGTGCTGGTGGTGAGCTGGCCGTTATGGTTCTGTATCAGCCTGTTACCGCAGCTATCATAGGTATAGTTGATATCGTATGCGTTCAGCCCTGTTGAGATTGTTGCCCCAAATGTGGATCCATTGCGCTGCTCATTGACTAACTGGTAGGTAGAGTCATACATAAAGGTGAGCCTGGTTCCGTTCAGCTCGGTTACACCCACACGGTTGCTTGCTGCATCGTAAGTATTGGTATACATGGCAAGCACAACTCCAGTGGGTCCATAACTGCTACGGGTTGTCTCACGTCCTGCAGCATCATAGATGTTACTTGTTGAAACACCGTTTGCCATCATACAGCTCTGCTGTCTGCTCAGTGCATCATATGTGAGTGTGGTAGATTCAGCCAGCGGATTTATGATACCTGTCAGTCTGTTTTCAGCATCCCATAGATAGGTAGTTAAGCCACCACTATCCTTAAGCTGCACTCTGTTACCCACTGCATCGTAGCTTTGGGTGAGTGCAATTCCTGTAGGATAGAGCACGCTGATTTCACGGTTATTAGCATCGTAGCTCATGCTACGGATACCGAGGCTGTCCTGCTGGGTAATCAGTCTGCCAGCAGCATCAAAGGTATGGGTTACTCTCGAGCTATCCGTATAGAGCCTGCCAACTTCACGGTTAAGGGGATCGTAGGTATAGGCTGTCAGATATCCACGGGCATCAGTGCGGGTGAGTACATTGCGGGTTGCATCAAACTGGAAGCTGGTGCGGGCGCCAAGTGGATCCTGCTGGGATAACATACTGCCACGGGCATACTTAGCTCTGCGCCTTTTATCTGGCGCGTTTCTTCCTATTAGCCAGATTGGCTGGCTAGATGGATAACTTGTATCGTTTTGGCCTGAAGTTAGCATGGCAATGTCCAGAAGGTTGCAGGTAGATAAACTATATAGATGCAGAATTCCTCATAAGGTTTCGAATGTTTATGTCCTTTTCAATAATATTTACATTTAAATTTCAGAAGAGAAACAATGATCTCAATATGGTCAGATTGCTATCAATTGCCAAGAATGTATGAGTCACAAGCCTTGAGGAAAAATGGTTGCTTCTTCATTTCTTTAAGCTATAGATATAGATGTTGCTGGAATTAATGTATGATAGCCATATTTTGTCAGTCCCTGAAATTTGAATATTGCTAATGCGATGCTTCAATGGGTTTGAGTAAATCAGCTTATAAATATGATTTTCATATTGCCATATTTTCATTCTGATTTTCACTGGCTTCATAATCAGATAGGGACCTACAGCTTTGGTTTTACATTCTACTCCAACATATTTCTTGTCAATGGATGGCCCAGCATAGATATCATAAAGTCCTGCGGACCCGAAATCATTATGATTGCTAATCAATCTGCCCCCTTTAAATTCTTTATGTTGTCCGACTATTATCTCAGTATCATCTTTCCCAGGCAGGAAAGTGCATGGCTCTGTGAATTTGTTATAAGTGGGCAACATCTTTGGTTTGCTTACGTGGAGGCTCCTACTTTGGGAATCTATTTTCATATATAGCATTTTGTGGACAACAGCATTTGGATCATCCTCAACACACAAAATATAGTTCATATTAGGAGTAAGGCATGCAGATGATATGGGACGGTGCAACTTGTAGATTATTGACATTGCCAGTGAACCGCTCCTAATCCGAAGTAGATATAGATTCGATTCAGTCAGTACTAAAATAAAGTGACCAGATTGAGAGAATGAGACATCATGAGGATTACCTGATAAACTGGTGGAATTATTGAAGTGAGATACCTTTATATTTTTTCTTGTCTGGATGATATTGAATACGCTGAGCAGAGAAGAATCAGTATTTGATGAATATGATAATCCGGCGATTCTGGTACCAGACGTGTTCACACACCACTGCGCAAATCCATGCAATTTCAATTTCCCAGTTAATTGCAAATGAGCTGCTATTGCAACACGGCAGGATAATCCTGAAACAATCATCAAAATATATATGAATATATATTTTAATTTTATTTTATTTCGGAATGCAGATATCAGCAATTGCATTTATTTTTCCCATTCTTTGCCTTACAGGGGCCAGAACATACACAACGCCACCCATCTTTAAAATTGGAGCAATTATCTGTTTGCCAATCTATCCAATTATCAGGTGACGGTTTGTTCTTGCGTTTAGGACCACATCCACAATCATCGATTTTTCTACAAACTGTTCCATATGTTCCATGAATACAAATACATGAGCCATATGGAAATGCTGGTGTATCTAATTGACCACCATGGGAATAGCAATAATCTCCCATATTTTTACATTCTTTAGATGGAGATTTATCGTCGGATTTACAATAGACTGCTGCATGTTTACCCGGAGATGTATCATCACAAGTAAACCAGACAGGTTTACAATTCTTTCCATATTTAGTGCATTTTGGAGGAGTACCGTGAGAAAATTTAAATGGAACTGATGATCCATTAATAAATTCGCTGCTAAATAATTCAGTATTCATAACTTCATCCAGACTCTCGGGTGTCATTGAATTATATAAATACCTGTACAGATTCCAGTCGCCACCATCATAGCCAATCGGATCCCGACTAACCCACCTGCCAGCCTGCACGTCCAGATACCGTGCCCGCACATACTGAATGGCTGCACTGTCGCGATAGTAGCCATACTGCCCCACGTAACGGTAGGAGTTCCAGCTGCCGTTACCGCTCTGCCACTCGGTGCCGAATGCCCGGTAGGCGTAGTTGTCGGTTACAGCCCCCGAGGCGTTGGTCAGCTGGCGTGTGCTGCTCTGGCTGTCGTAGCCATAGAACGACGAGCCAGCTGCATCCCAGCTCTCGATAAGCTGTGCCGACTGCCATTC
>JAJZFJ010000316.1 GCA_021805395.1 bacterium | reverse complement strand
TGAAGGATATTCCTGTGCTATCTTAGCGTATGCTTCCATAGCTTGGGTTAAGTTGTTTTGCAAGAGCAGACCATTTGCCGCTAGGATCTGTATATTGCTATCTCTGGAATTCTGACTTGCATCTATTTTATTGAATAGCCTCTGTGTATTATTTATTTTTTGATGTGTGATTCTAAATATGAGTGCACTGATTGTCAATATCACTCCTACAAGAACATATACCTTAAACCTGGAATTCATCATGACCCCTCAAAGGTTATGGGGTTTACTTAGAAGAGTTCTCTTGTTGCTGTAACTGGGTAGCATGTTCCTTAGCCCATTGTGCCTTAGGAAATGAATTTGGAGGTAGATGGATTGTGCCTACTACATGCACCTGGTTTTTTTGGTACTGATACACTCCATATCCTATTGCGGCAACGAATAGAACTGCGATAACTACGATAAGTTTCTTATCTCTTGAATTCATAAATCAATATCCTCTTTCTATAGTGTAAATAAAAATGCATCCGTATATATGCTATACGGATGCATTGTGTCAAGAAGACTATTGTCCAGTGTTATACTGTGGATCCCATGCCATCATGTTAGGTGCCTTCATATTCCAGTGAAGATTTGTAGCGCTCACTGTATTCCATAATCTACTTGCTGGCATAGATTTAACATGGCCGTCTAGATATCCAAAGTCTGATATTCCATTATGTGCACCAATTGAGAAAAGCCAGTTATACCCATCCCCGCATATATCGCCTAAATTGAAGGCATTAGGAAATATAGGAAATTCAAGTAGGTTTCCCATATCATTTCTGGTGGTTGGATAAAATCTTGCGTAGTTTTGTGGATTCCACCAGGGGAACATTACGATGGTACTTGCAGGATATGGTACCCCAGCATCAGTTTGTGAAGATTCACCAGGAGTTCCGTAGTAATTGAATACACCAAAGCCTGTAGTAGGATTTGCAGGGTCATAATTAGTGAAACCATAACTCACTGTATAACCAGTACCAACTCCTGGGGCTCCATCACAATCATCTCTTTGATACCCATCAGATGGGTCTTGCCATATATTAGTGGCACCCTCATGTCCCCAAGTATTTCCTGCTTTGACATAAGGATCAATTTCACGATTAATTCCATATCCTTCAGGACCAGTATTTATATTGCCATTCCAGCTAACTGGACCAGACTCTCCTAGAGGAAGCATCTCATCATAATCTTGTTCGTACATAATTATGCCAAGCAAGATCTGTTTCTGATTAGAAATATCGACAGTTTGGCGTGCTTTGTCGCGTGCTTGAGCAAAGACAGGGAATAGAATTGCGGCTAGTATTGCAATGATTGCGATAACTACTAGTAATTCGATTAGGGTAAAGCCTGAACGCCTTCCAGACATGGGTTTTCCTCCAATGTGGATAAAATAGTGCAGTCTACAGCTACTTAAACTATAACAGAGGGCAACATTGATAAATGTTATAGTTACTGCGGAAGCTTACCAGACGCCGATGTGTAGTATTGTTGTCATTGTAACACCATTTTGCTTATATTGCAATTGTGCCGGCACATTTTTCTCAAAATGTACAGTATTTGTAGTGTTTTTTGTCAATCATTTGGCTAATAAAACAATTTTATGTCAAAAAGAGCCAATTTGCACTCTGGATATTGAAAGAAACGCTTGAGTAGATCTTCTCCAGGCATATAATCCCTTATGATTACAATGTTGCTGGATCATCCGAGAATGCAGCCTTCAGTCATGCATGTTACATTAGCTTTAGATAGTATTCAGATGCATTTTGTTACATGTTTTATCTCAAAATATCTAAAATGAACTGTGCTCTCACATACCGGACAAGCTTTCTTCCCATTCAACAACCAAACTTACACTGGGTGAATAGTAAATTGAGATTATCACCTAAGACAGATACCACTTGCGCAATACTGAAGAAAATATAGGTGGTGTATGATAAAATAGACACAGACATCTTCAGGCACCAGGTATGAATGCCAAGTATGTCCGGCTTACACCACCAAAAATTAAGGAAAATCATCACCCCATGGCATGGCGAAGAAAATATGGTCTGTCAAGCAGAGAAAGAGCAGCAGCTAGGGAGCAGAAGAGTTCCACCTTAATTAGCAGCAAGAGAAAAACCTACGGGTCTACGCTATGGGGATCAGCCTGGCTGCATGCTCTCACAGTGATAGATTCAGGTAGACTGCAGCGGGGGAAAACCTATGCCAATGGTAACAGAGTCCAGTATGTGAGAATAGAGAACAGTGGTCGGGTGGATGCCAAAGTGTTCGGTTCCTACGGATACTATTATGATGTGGGTATCCAGATGTACACATTTACAGACGATGAGGTAAAGAAGCTCAAATCAATTATTGCAGACTCCCCAGTCATTGGAATTCAGTTAAGCATGGGCATCCTTCCTGGAGAGCTGCTAAGTTCCATGGAGAAAGCGAAACTAAAACTGCTTCCTACTGTTTGGAGAGATCTCCACGCCAGTTGTGACTGCATGGATATGGCAGATACCTGTAAACATATCTCAGCCCTGTGTTTCATTCTTGCAAATGAAATAGATCAGGACCCATTCGTACTCTTTGCCATGAGAGGGGTGAAACGAGCAGATCTGGTGGGTGATATCACAGTCAAACCCGAAAATATGGATCGTCATGTTAATCCTATTCTGCACAAAACAGCACCTAATTCCGAACTCATTGTCACTAATCTGGAAGAGATCCTGAATGATCCTGAGTATGTTCCACCTTCCTTCAGTTTCACTCCTATAAATCCACACTCTTTTGTTGCCCTGCTTCAAGACAACCCACCTTTTTATAACCAGGGTAACTTTAGAGATCTCATCCTTAATCTGTATGGTGTTGTATCCGATTACATTCCAGAACTTTTCACCGATAACCCGGCAGAGAATCTTTTATGGAACACAAAATTTCAGCTTCAGCTTCAACCAAAACGAACTTCCAGGCATTATCGATATGAAGTCAAAATTGCTCCTCCGCTAACTGAACTGGAACTTGCTGATGAAGAAGTGATGCAGAAGTTTCAGCGCACTATGTTCAAAGCAACCCAGAACATCTCATGTAAAATCAGCATTAAAATGAACAACGGGAAATTCACGGAATGGAATGGAAAGAAGTTCACATGGAAACAGAATAAGGTATTTCGTGTAACCGATATAAATCCAATTCTGGACTACTTTATTAATGCCTCTGTGATTTGGGATACTGCAGATGCATCTCCACAATATATATTCCTGTCCGCTCTCGGCTCCATAGCGGTTGGCATGGTGAGAGCAAATCTTTTCCTGCCAGAGTGTTACAGAAATGGAGACTGCTTTTTCATTCGATATTCTCCATATCTTAACAATGTGGAAGTGAAGGCATGCATCGAATCGCTTCAGCAGATAATGCCCGTTGATATATGTGACACAGCGGGAAGATTTCTCACAGCAGAGGGAGTGGTAGATCTTCTTTCACTCTTCATCAGCAGAATAGTCCATCGCTCACTGGAAGAAGAGAAGATCCCAAAGCTGGACCTTCTGCAACAGATTTTCACTTCGGATACTCCTCATCTCAATCAATCTCCCTCAGAAAACAGAACCTACGTAAGCATCCTGAACTGGCTTGAACCGCTCTCTTTACAAAAAGAAGAGGTAGTTCCTCAGATTCGTATTGAACTTCAGGATGAGAGTGAAGACTTCCTGATTCATGTTGATGTGGTTAGCCGAAGTGACAATATGCTGACGCCCATCAATCTGAAGGATCTGTTTCAGCCTGCAAGCACACGCATTTCCGAAGCGCATCAGCTCATCTTCGATCGCCCTTTAGAGGTTGTTCAGCACGACATCTCTCGCCAGCTGGTGGTAGCTGGTCAGCACATGCACGAGCTGCTCACCATCGTAAACAGTCAGGGTAAACATGCTCCCGCTGTAAGTTTGGAGAGAATGGCAGAGATCCTGATGGAAGCCGCGGAAATCTTCGATGCAATGGGAATTCTCCTCGTGCTTCCAAAAGAGCTCAAGAAGCTGGCTTTCCCCACCCTGTATGCGAAAGCAAGTTTCAAGGGAGAAACGGGAACAAGCTATTTCAAGATGAACGATCTCCTGTCATTCTCGTATGAGATTGCCATTGGAGACCAAAAAATATCTGCACCTGCTTTCAAGAAACTGGTGAAGGGTGCCAATGGAATGGTGAAGGTGAATGACCAGTATCTCATACTTCGTCCTGATGAGGTGCAGGAGATTCTGGAGCGTATAAACAAGCCACTCTCCACTATGACGAGTGCAATGGAAGCAATGTATACCCTCATCACTGGAACGGTTGATGGTCTTGATTTTGTACCTGATAAAGCACTTCAGAATGTGATGGCAGACCTGATGAAGATAAACGAATATACAATTCCTGCAAATCTAAATGCAACCTTGAGGCCATACCAGGAACGTGGATACCAGTGGCTCTGCTCCAACGCAGAGAAAGGCTTCGGCTCCTGTATTGCAGACGATATGGGTCTTGGAAAAACCATTCAAGTGATTGCAATGCTGCTGCACTTTAAAAATGAGGGCAAGTCCGAACATCCGTCCCTGGTAATCTGTCCCACTACACTTATAGGAAACTGGGAGAAAGAGTGTACAAGGTTTGCTCCCTCCCTCAACCTCCATATATACCATGGTGCAGTGCGCAAACTTCATCTGGAGAATGTTGACCTGCTCATCACCAGCTATGGCACCTTTCGCAGAGATTTCGAGATGTTTAACGAAAAGCCGTGGAAATTCCTTATTATTGATGAGGCACAAAATATTAAAAATGTGGATACCGCACAGAGTAGAGCCATAAAGTCTTTGAAAGCCAGCCACTATGTCTCCATCACCGGAACCCCGGTGGAGAATAAGCTGACTGAACTCTGGAACCTGTTCGATTTCACAAACCGCGGCTATCTGGGTACAGTCACCCAGTTTAAAACCAGGCTTGCAACCCCCATTGAAAAGGAGCATGATCAGGAAGCAGTGGTGCTTCTTAAGAAGGCAACCTCACCCTTTCTTCTCCGCAGACTAAAAACTGACCGCTCCATCATCACAGATCTGCCCGACAAGGTTACCTTCGATGAGTACTGCTATCTCACAACTGAGCAGGCAGCCATCTACCAGGGAGTCGTGGACAACACAATGAAGCTCATTGAGCAGTCAGAAGGAATTCAACGTCGAGGCTTAATTCTAAAACTGATTACCCAACTCAAGCAGGTATGTAACCATCCCGCACATTTCAATAGTGCAGGCAGTTGTCATTCGTTGCTCTCAGGTAAAGCTGCAAAAACAGTTGATACCCTGCAAACAATCTTTGAGAACCGTGAAAAAGCGATTATATTCACCCAGTACAAAGAGATGGGCGACCTGCTGCAACAGATGATCCAGGAGGAGCTTAGTGAACCGGCACTCTTCTTTCATGGCAGTCTCACACGCCAGAAACGAGACAGTATGGTGGAACTCTTCCAGAATGATCGCAAATCCAAAGTGATGATCATCTCTCTCAAAGCGGGTGGGAGTGGACTTAACCTCACAGCAGCAACCAACGTTATCCACTACGACCTCTGGTGGAACCCTGCTGTGGAGAATCAGGCAACAGATAGAGCATACAGAATTGGGCAGCAGAACAAAGTGTTTGTTCATCGACTGATAACTCTGGGTACTTTTGAAGAGAAAATTGATGAGATGATTAAGGCTAAAAAGGCACTGGCTGACCTGACGGTTGCCACTGGCGAGCAGTGGATTACCGAGGTGTCGAACAACGACCTGCGAGAGATATTCACACTCTTCAGGAAGTAGAGGCTTTGGAGGGTGCAGAAGTTATCAACTGCTTATACTACTCACAATTCGTGAACACCTACTTGGCTGTGGCACCTCTCCCCGTGCGCTACGCTTGCTCTTGGAGGGTAAGAGCGGGAATTGATATGGGGTAACGGCACAATGCAAGGAGATTTTGAGGGTCATTGGATAGCCAGACCCCGGAGGGGATGAATCCCCTCCCTGGGTGGACAGCACCCGCCTGCGCGGGTGAGCAGAGTGCGAGCCATTAGGCTTGTGGATCTATTGCTTTGTAATGTTTGAATGCTCAGTAGCTAATCCCGTAAGGTTTGCGCCCTTTTCCATTTCATCCGCGTAGGCGGACGGTTAGCCCGCCAGCGTCCGGTTTTAACCAGACGTGGCAAACACGAGTTGCTCAGCATGAGGATTTATTGGAAACGGTACCAGGAAACGCATTGTTCTGTCCCACACTCCAGGTGAGCACCAGCGAACATCCAGGACAGTGGCCGGGGGTGAGGTCTCCGACAACTACCAATCACTATACAAGGAACCTGTATTGCATACGCCTCCACAAATCTTGAGCAACGAGAACTAGAAAACTTCATTCATTTTGTACTTTAGTGCCTGCCATCATTCGACAAGCTTCTATATAGTGGTATTCTGGTTAACAACACTTTCACACCTCAGGAGTTTGATATTGAAGTTCCCAAATCTCAGCCTATATTGCACCACTATAGCCATGGCACTCATAGCAGCCGGAGGCAGTGCTTGCGCAGATGCCACGTCTTATGCCCCTAATGAAGTAACAGTAACATGGTCCAAACTAATCAGAGAGTCGGATACCACTCCAACGCTTCAGGTTGTAGTGAACCCCTTATTACGACCCGAATCCCCTATTAGCCACAGGGCAAATCTGGCTCTGCATAGACTTGGTGCCAACTATGTTCGATTTGTGCCATGGCTGCCCTATCCACAATTAGCCGTTGCTGAACTGTATCCACCTGCTAATGGCAAGACATCCTGGAATTTCAAGCTAATCGACCCAATGGTCAATGATTTCATGAAGGCAACAGCAGGCCATTCAGTAATTATGAACTTTAGTACCATTCCAGAATGGATGTTTGTAACTCCTTCAACTGTAACATGGCCAACAGATCCTAACCAGGTAGATTGGAGTTATGAACAGGGTACAACCTTACGGGATACTAGTCTAAAAACCGTGGCGGATTACTATGCACGCCTTGTAAGCTGGTATACAAAAGGTGGCTTAAAGGATGAATATGGTGTATGGCATAACTCCGGTCATCATTACCATTTTGCATGGTGGGAGGTATTGAATGAGGTTGACTCTGAGCATCAGATGAGTGTTCAAGATTATTCAAAATGGTATGATGCCATCACAAATGCTATCCATAAGGTATCTCCATCCACCAAATTTGTTGGAATAGCGTTCGCAGGCACATCATCCTGGAACCCCGGGGATATAGAATGGTTTAAGTATTTCCTGAATCACCATAATCATCGTCCTGGGACACCACTGGATATGATATCTTATCATTTCTATGCCACTCCACCAGGTAATTCTACACCAGCCCAGTGGCCTCCCATCTTCTTCTCGCAAGCTGACGGGTTCATTTCCACAGTTAAACAGATTGAACAGGTTCGCAAGCAACTATCACCTGAAACCAAAACAGATTGTGATGAGTTAGGATCAATCCTCCCTAATGATAATGACCCTGTGCAAATTAAGAGAATGATCAGTTCAAGCATGTACTGGAACCTTAGTGGTGCTATGTATGCATACATATTTGCACACCTCTCGTTACTTGGTATTCAGGTTACAGGTGAGAGCCAACTCATTGGATATCCTAGCCAGTTTCCAAGTGTCTCAATGGTTAACTGGAGAACAGGAGTTCCAAATGCAAGATTCCGAGTTCTTGAGTTGCTTCATCAGAATTTCCATGCTGGAGATCGAATTGTTGAATGTCACGTAATTTCTCCCGGCATCTTTGCTCAGGCTTACATAACGCGCCATGGAGAGAAAAAGCTGCTTCTTATTAATGAGCAAAACGAGAACACTCAGGTGGATGTCCCCGGTGCAAAAGGTGGCACTGAAGAGTGGGTGGATCAGGTAACAGCAGAACATCAGCCAGGTTTACGGACATTAAAGCACTTTCATGTTACTCTCGGAGGTCTTGCAGTGGCAGTGATCACACTGAAACGTGGTATGTAATTCGTCATTCAGCTACGCAGTCGGTAGTCGATTTTTTTGTAAGACCAGCCAACTCAAAGTTTCTCCCTTACCAAAGGAGACTAAAGGGGGATTTCCTGGGTACCGCAAGCTGTACCCGCTTGTAATTCCATGCATACACAAGCGATCAGTTATCAGGTTCCAGTGATCAGTGGCAGAATCCATATTGGCATGGATACCATAAATCGCCGAGCTGAATGCACGGCACTGAAGTACCGTGCTGAGATCCAAAAGCCCACCTACGTGGGCTAGACGCGATAGACTGCTTCCTCGTTCGCGGCTATCATAAAGCTGGTGGATAGCCGCAGCCGCAAAGGCTCGCACTCTCACCCTCCCTTAGCTAGCGAAGCGAGCGGCAAGGGGAGGGTCGTGTCGCACTCACGGGGAGAGGTTTTCCGGCATGGCATGTGGAAGGGTACTCAAGCTTGTAAACCTTGTACGCTTAGCTGTCTTCCAATACGGGAATGCAAAACGATTAACCACTAGCAGTAAGTGTCATGTTCTGACACCCTCTTGTTGAGGGTGTTCTATATCAGAACGGGGATTCATCCTCGTGGAACAAAACCTAAAGCTTCGTACCGTTACCCGCTCCCAACCCGCTCTCTTACCCTCCATTGACATGCATAATGAGCAACTGGCTGCAGTATACGCTCCTCTAACCCGATGCCGGTTTCGTTATTACTATGAATTCCCTGAATTCATCCTCTCCTTTTTTGCTTGACGCACATATAACTTCACCAGATCGTAACTTCCCATGTAGCCCTCTTTACTGATAATCCGATGGATTGTGCTAGCCATAAAGGTGATATCCAGGTCAAGAAGATCATTGATTTTCTGTTTATAACTGTCTAGTTTGCTCCCTCTTTCTGACCTTTTTCTCGGCTGCCCTATGAGAGAAGGATTATCGATATATTTCCTGACAGTTCTTCTATCAGAACTCAATCTTCTTGAGATTTGAGAAACCGACATACCTAATTCACGATAATACAGAAACTCTTTCGCTATCTTGGGATCTTTCACGCGTGCCGCTCTCCTCCCACACTATAATTTAAATATTATAGCAGGGGCTAATTCATTTGGGATAGCATCTATATTCAGTAATCTGGCTGAGATGGGTGTACAACGATCATGATGCCAAACAGAAACTCCACCTTCCTGAAACACAGTACCCAAAGTCCCCTCGCGGTCACAGATATCTGATTCAGTATACTGCACGCACATGCACGCGAACATCACAGTTATCATCCGGTGCAACAGTCAGGGTATAATATTCGTATATCCGACTATAATGGTCGGCTACATAGATCGTGAGTTGAATACGTTGTTAACACTTAGTAAACGAACAGATTATGGTCTCATTGCTCTTGCTCATCTTGCTTCCCGCCCAGCAGGTACATCGGTAAGTGCTAGAGAGATAGCAGGTGAGTATGCCATTCCTGTCGAGCTGCTGGCAAAGATAATGCAAAAGCTGGCTCGAGCCGGGTTGGTGACATCCTCTTCTGGCCCTTCCGGTGGCTACAAGCTATCAAGACTGCCTAAAGAGATTAGTGTATCCAGCATTATTGAAGCAATCGATGGTGCCCCAGCTTTTACACAGTGCATGAAAATTGCAGGTAATGATTGTGAACAGCTTTCCCATTGCAACATTCGAAGACCACTCGCTCGCATACATTCACGCATTCTACAGATGCTCAGCCTAATAACATTAGAAGAGATTGGCGACGTTAACTCAGATGTCTACCCAGTCTTTATTACTATGCCCAAATCCGGCACGCTCTCTACAAATCGAGCGGCCTTAAAATAGCAGGAGATAGACGCATGCCCACCACACCCGGTGCAATTGAAGATTTTGCAAGTCAGGAATATAAATACGGCTTTGTATCCGATATAGATGCGGTGGCCATCCCTAAAGGTCTTTCTGAAGACGTTGTCAGAATGATTTCCTCCATTAAAGAAGAGCCAGAATGGCTGCTGGAATGGCGTCTGAAAGCTTATCGTCACTGGCTAACCATGGACTCACCTGTATGGCCGAACGTCTCCTATCCTACCATCGATTTCCAGGATATTATTTACTACTCTGCGCCTAAACCCAAGATAGTACTTAACAGCCTGGATGAAGTAGATCCTGAGATGCTTATTGTGTTCGAGAAGCTGGGTATCTCTCTAGATGAACAAAAGCGGTTAAGCGGAGTTGCAGTGGATGCGGTGTTTGACAGTGTATCGGTAGCGACCACTTTCAAGGATAAATTAGCGGAGATGGGCATCATTTTCTGCTCATTTTCGGAAGCTGTAAAAGAACATCCTGAACTAGTTAAAGAGTATCTTGGATCTGTTGTGCCCTACTCAGACAACTTCTTTGCAGCCCTTAATTCAGCCGTATTCTCAGATGGCTCCTTCTGCTACATCCCCAAGGGTGTTCGCTGCCCTATGGAACTATCCACCTACTTCAGAATAAATGCCAAGGATACAGGTCAGTTCGAACGCACACTCCTCATAGCCGATGAGGCAGCTACAGTCTCATACCTTGAAGGGTGTACTGCACCTATGCGAGATGAAAACCAGCTGCATGCTGCCGTGGTTGAGCTGGTGGCTATGAAAGATGCTACCATTAAATACTCAACAGTTCAGAACTGGTATCCGGGTGATAAAGATGGCAAAGGCGGAATCTACAATTTTGTTACAAAGCGCGGAAAGTGTGATGGAGACAACTCTAAAATCACCTGGACACAGGTTGAAACAGGATCTGCGATCACATGGAAGTACCCTTCATGCATTTTGAAAGGGGATAACTCTGTTGGAGAGTTCTACTCTGTTGCACTCACAAATCACAAACAGCAGGCAGATACTGGCACAAAGATGATCCATATCGGGAAGAACACCCGCTCCACAATCGTCTCAAAAGGTATCTCGGCAGGCAATGGCCAGAACACATACCGAGGGCTTGTGAGAATTAATGCCGGTGCCGAGGGGGCACGCAACTATTCACAGTGTGACTCCCTGCTGATCGGAGACAGATGTGGTGCGCATACGTTCCCTTATATCGATGTGCGAAATCCATCTGCCCAGGTGGAACATGAGGCTTCCACATCCAAGATTGGTGAAGATCAGATCTTCTATTGCAATCAGCGCGGTATCTCTACAGAGGATGCAGTGAACATGATTGTTAACGGTTTTTGCAAAGAGGTGTTTCGTGAGCTTCCCATGGAGTTTGCAGTGGAAGCACAGAAACTCCTCGGCGTAAGTCTTGAAGGCAGCGTGGGCTAAGACCAGCCCCCTCCATACATATTAAAAAGGAAAACAAAATGTCAATGCTTGAGATCAAAAATCTGCATGCCCGAGTGGAATCAAAAGAGATACTGAAGGGTATTAACCTCACTGTAAATAAAGGTGAAGTGCACGCCATCATGGGTCTTAATGGCTCAGGTAAATCCACTCTGGCGAATGTGCTTTCCGGTAAAGATGACTACACTGTCACTGAAGGAGAGATCCTCTTTGAAGGTAATGATCTGCTTGACATGGATCCAGAAGAACGGGCACGAGCTGGTGTATTCATGGCTTTTCAATATCCAGTGGAGCTTCCCGGTGTGAATAACACCTACTTCCTAAAAGCTGCTGCAAACGCTATAAGAAAAGAGCGCGGAGAAGAGCAGCTGGATGCAATGGACTTCATGAAGCTTGTACGAGAAAAACTCAAAGTTCTTGAAATTGGCGAGGATCTGCTCAAACGTGAAGTGAATGTCGGGTTTTCTGGAGGCGAGAAAAAGCGCAATGAAATCTTCCAGATGGCTGTTCTTAATCCAAGTCTGGCTATTCTGGATGAGACAGACTCCGGGCTGGATATAGACGCTCTCCGAGCTGTAGGACATGGCGTAACCAAGCTACGATCCGCAGACAGAGCCATTGTTGTGATTACACACTATCAGCGGCTATTAAACTATATTGAGCCAGACATTGTACACGTGATGATGGACGGCAAAATAGTACGATCTGGCGACAAGAGCCTAGCTCTTCAACTTGAGAACGAAGGATATG
The DNA here is from genome assembly GCA_021805395.1 of bacterium. Taxonomy (GTDB): domain Bacteria; phylum Armatimonadota; class Chthonomonadetes; order Chthonomonadales; family Chthonomonadaceae; genus JAJZFJ01. Next base: position 17,465 of record JAJZFJ010000316.1, on the reverse strand, counting down.
CCTGGCTGGAAGAAGAAGTACGCTCAGGGCTAGTGACGGCTTAGGGAAACATCATGACACACATTTCTCAGCAAAACGATACAGCCAGTTACTCTTCCGCGTTCAATGCCTTTTTACCAGACAGGGTAACTGAACCACAATGGCTTAATTCTATAAGACGAGATGCATTCTCCCTCTTCCAAACGGAAGGGTTTCCTTCCCGCAATAATGAGGAATGGAGATTCACACCGCTAAATCAGGTGAAAGAGACAGGCTATTCTCGCCCGGAGCCAGTTGAACATCCTTCCCTTGAAGCCATAGAATCTCTCACGGGTTACAGTAAAACCGGGCCACAGCTTGTGTTTATTAATGGAGTGTATGCACCAGAACTTTCACGCAATGCAATTCAGACCAAAGGTGTCCAGATTGGTTCCATCTCTGAGTTACTTCAAAGCAACGATGAAATACTGCAGCCACATCTTGCTCAGCTGGCTTCACAAACAGCCACACCTTTTGTTTCACTGCACAACTCATTCATGGAAGACGGAGCTGCTGTAATACTGGATGCAAACACACAGCTAAGTGAGCCAGTCACAATTCTGTATGTAACACACTCAGAACAACCCATCTTTATGGTTCCTCATACTCTTGTTGTGGCAGGAAGGTCATCTCATGCCAGTGTAGTCGAGGTATTTGCCTCTACGATGGGCGCAAACTACTTCTCAATTCCTGTAACAGAGTTTGCAATAGGTGAGAATTCTGACATACGTCACGTGCGACTGAATATGGAAGCTTCCAATGCAGCACATATCTCATATACTCATGCAGAAATCCAGAGAGATGCGATATTTGCCTCGCACAATGTCTGTTTGGGAGGGGAGCTGACCCGTAACGATTTCTATGCCGGCTTACGTGGAGAAAACATCCACTGCACACTTAACGGAGTCTATTTGGGAAGCGGCAAACAGATCATCGACAATCACACATCCATAGACCATGCAATGCCACACTGCGAAAGTCATGAGCTGTACAAAGGCATCCTGGATGGAGAATCGCAGGGTGTATTTAATGGCAAAATCTTTGTGAGACTTGACGCTCAGAAAACCGACGCAAAACAGACAAGTCAGGTCGTACTGTTATCTGACCTTGCTCGAGTTAACTCTAAACCTCAGTTGGAGATTTTTGCAGATGATGTTAAATGTACGCATGGTGCTACGATAGGACAGATAAGTAAAGAAGCACTGTTCTACTTACGATCCCGAGGGTTGAGCAAAACGGATGCTATGGCGATGCTTATCCAGGCGTTTGTGGCAGATGTAATTGTTCGTATCCCTATTTCAGAGCTGGCGGATGATCTGAATGCTATGCTGCCTGAACTTCTTGAAAGAAAGTAGTGGTGTGATGACTGCAGTACAACAACGTTACGATGTGCAGAAAGTTCGGGAAGACTTCCCGATACTCTCTGAACGGATTAATGGTAAGCCGCTTGTGTACCTGGATAATGCGAATACCACACAGAAACCACTGCAGGTAATAGACGCTATTAGCAACTACTACAAGCATATGAATTCGAATATACACCGGGCAACACATGTGCTCGGTGAAAGAGCAACTCTAGCTTATGAGGGCACTCGTGGCAAAGTTCGTGATTTTTTGAACGCCTCCAGTACCCAGGAGATTGTATTTGTAAGGAATGCAACGGAAGGTGTGAACCTCGTCGCCAACACTTTCGGTAAGCAAAATATCCATGAAGGCGATGAGATACTTATCTCAGAGATGGAGCACCATGCCAACATCGTGCCGTGGCAGATGCTGTGTGATCGAGTAGGTGCCAGGCTTGTAATCATACCAATTGATGATACAGGCGACCTAATTCTCGATAACCTGGACAAGCTTATCAATACTCGCACCAAATTGGTGGGGATTGTACAGATGTCCAATGTTTTAGGAACTATCAATCCTGTTGAAGAGATAATACGAATAGCGCATTCAAAAGGAGTTCCAGTACTTGTAGATGCTGCACAGTCTGCTTACCACATGCCAATTGATGTACAACGCATGGACTGTGATTTCCTGGTATTTTCTGGACATAAACTCTATGGACCAACAGGCAGCGGCGTCTTATACGGTAAAAAAGAGCTGCTGGAAAAGATGGATCCTTGGCAGGGCGGTGGAGATATGATTCTATCGGTGTCATTCGAGAAAACAGTCTATAATGACATCCCCTACCGCTTTGAGGCAGGCACACCAAATATAGCAGGTGGCGTAGGACTCGGCGCCGCGATTGATTACATCACGAATATTGGGATGGAAAACATAGCCCAACATGAGAGTGACCTGATGAGCTATGGTACTGAGGTTCTGCAGGATATCGATGGGCTTAGAATGATCGGCACATCCAGACACAAGGCGAGTGTTTTTTCATTCGTACTGGACGATGTACACCCGCATGACATAGGCACTATGCTTGACAGCGATGGAATTGCAATTCGAACAGGTCAACACTGTGCACATCCACTGCTGGCAAGATGCGGCGTTCCTGCAACAGCCAGAGCATCTATAGCATGTTATAACACGCGGGAAGAGATTGATGCCCTTGCTGCATCTATCAGACGTGTACAGGAGTTTTTCAGCTAATGAACGACGAACTTCGTGAGCTTTATCAGGAAGTGATACTGGATCACAACAAGCGACCACAAAATTTTGGACATCTCAGTAATTCGAATAGAGAAGCCGATGGTCATAACCCACTTTGTGGCGACCATATCTCAGTTTCTCTTCTATTAGAAAACGACAAAATTCAGGATTTGAAGTTTGAAGGACAAGGATGTGCAATCTCAAAAGCGTCTGCATCCATGATGACATCCGCGGTAAAAGGTAAATCTGTATCAGAAGCAGAAAAGATCTTTGCAAATTTTCAGGCCATGGTCACTTCAGATCATGAGCCCTCTGAAGATGAGGCAGAGCTTATGGGTAAATTGACAGTCTTCGCTGGTGTGAGGGATTACCCCTCACGAGTAAAATGTGCAAGCCTGGCCTGGCACACCTTACAGGCCGCATTGAATAGCGCAGATAAGCCGGTAACCACGGAGTGAACAACATGGATAATCTGTCAACAAGTACAGTCGTCACCACTAATGAGGTAGAAAATGAAACCCCTCCAGTTATCTCTACGATAGAGAGGACGGTGCTTGAAGGTAACGCTAGCGAAGTCATCCGTGGCATATACGATCCTGAGATACCTGTGAACATCTACGATCTTGGCCTGATTTATGGGATTGAGGTAACTGAAAACGCGGTTGTAAATATAAAAATGACTCTTACTTCGCCAGGATGCCCAGTTGCAACCACACTTCCCCCGGAAGTGCAGCGCAAAGTTGGCTCTATTCCTGGTGTCTACGAGTGTAATGTGGATGTTGTTTGGGATCCACCATGGAATATGGATATGATGTCTGAAGAGGCAAAACTGGATCTAGGATTCTTTTAAAGAATCTCTTCACTATTTGTGGCAGGAACGATGTTAACGAGAAGAGCTTCGTTCCTGTCGTTGCATTTAGAGGATAATACATCGGTGAAATCACAGAATTCATAACGACCAGTTGAAACCTCAGATTTTGATCACCTATTACTAAAGTTTAGCGTAAATAAAATTTATCCTACGATTCTTGATACTCTCATTTGTGTCAACATTTCTTCATATTGACTGAGATTTGATCCTAAAAGAGGCCATATCCACACATTGATTAAAGTTGTGGTGCTTAATGAATGCATATTTAATAAACGGTGTGCATGAGGTAATGCAGATGTTCAGAGCTGCCGAATCGTTATCCCTGTTTTTGGTTCATAGTTGCGGGATCGATTTCGGTTTCTATTTTAATGGTATCTTTTGAGTTTTTAGAAATGTTGGAAGTATGTTTTCGGTCTAGTGGAGAGATCAGATGTTCTAAATTCTCATTGCTTTCAGGAATGGAAAGCAGACTACCTTGCTGATCTGACGGGCGAAGTAGAACCCGATCATCCGTACTGCTTGATGCCCGTTCCTTAAGAACGATCTCACACATGTTTGCAGCCTCGTGAATGGATTTATGAGTTGGAATAAGCACTCTGTTCCCAAAATAGAAGCTCTTCCATCGTTTAAATCTGGTGAGATATTGTCCGGAACCAAATCGGGTCAGGAGCGTTAGATAGCAGAGCAGATTATCCCGATTCCTGTCTTTCTGATGACATTCATTAAGACAACGAAATAGCACAGCATGATCACGATCAGACAACTCCAGCATATCAGATGATTCAAGGTTTGCAGTCAGCTTTCTCAGGTTTTGTTTCAGTGGATTATTCAAGCTGGTGATCTTATGTTGATGACAAATATCCATCATACGCAATACCACCAGAACAGAACCCCTTTTTGTACGATTCCACTCATTCACAAGGGATCTAGCGATTAGATAGGGACGATTCCGTAAATTGACATATCTGTCGAAAATCACCAACCCAAAAAGAGTGCTCAAAAATATTGTAAGTGAAGTAGTGCTGAAGGATGAATGCATTACAATGTATGAATAGATTCCGACAGCTATTATGGTGGGAATGATGCCAACAGAGAGCCATCTATTGCAGATAGCCAAAACTCTCTCTACCGTCTCCTGCCGGGCTGATCTTCTGCTAAAAAGTTGGGAGAGTATGGTGAGCGCATCTGTATCTTTCATAGCGTTCAGTTCAGCAGCGGCAGCATTCCGCTCTTTGGTGGCGCCATTAAGACCTGCAATTATTCTGTTTTGTGTCTCTGAATTCATAGCACTACTTTGCAACAGAAGTCTAGTCAGTAGATGGATGTCTGGAATTACGAATGAAGCAAACTTCTATTTACTACCTAACTCTATTTACACAGTTATTGTTTGCCATATTTCCTAACTTTGCTCTAAATCAGTACAAATAATAGCCCACAACTTCCTGGCAGCTTGACTTCTAGTACCAGTAAACTCAAAATAATTTACCTGCACACTATTCAGCCATGCTCTCCATTCCACAGCAGGAATCTCATCGTTAGCACGAAAAAGGAGATCGTTATCATGCGCCATGGGTACTCCCATTACTGCCAGTATCTGAACAGCCTCAAAGGCTGGATCATCGCGCATCACATCTTCAAACCAGTAGACCGGAACTCCCTGCCGTACCAGGTGCAGCTGAAACTTCCGTAACGCATTTTGATTAAGAAGCACTTCTCGTGGTGTTAAACCATGCTTTACACACCATGCAGCAAGCAGACCTGCACTCTCACCAACATTCCACTCGATAGGGTGCAGCCTGTATGCACCGTTGGTAAGATGCGTTGTGCCCAAATTCTTGCAGGCTGGCAGGTAGCACTCCAGGTGATTTGGTATCAGGGCACCCAGCGGGATTTGAAACGGCTGGGTTGGAACATAGTGGTTGGGCTCGCCATGCCCGTTAGGGTGGATATCCAGGGCATAATGCCCTATTCCGATGCTGTCTGCCATAAACGATGCCCTGGCACGCTCTCCTCTGCAAGTTGCCCCGCTGAAATCTTTCACGACAATTTGCTGTTCAAGGATGCGTGCCACTGGCACTATGCGACGCGATTCCCGGATATAGGGCTGCGGTGAGCAGCCATCCACAGTACCAAACAGATCCGAACGAAGCCTGAACTCTGGATACCCCTTAGTTGAGCCATCTTTGGCAGGTGTTTCCCGCTCGCACTCGTTCTGAAGCCAGTAGAGATAACCCAGGGAGGCTTCTCTGGCACGCTGTAATGTGGTCTGCACTGAATGATCATCTTTTGCAAGTGAGCCTATTATGTTGCCACCATAGTAGTCATTCCCAGCTGTGTTTATCATTGCTACATCAGCGGGGATACGTGCATCAGCAAAGTTTGAGCTGGCAAGAATACGCCTGTATGCCCACCAGGGCATTGCGCCCTGAAATATGCCGGTAATAGCGCCATGAAGGATGTGATAATTTTGTTTCGCCTTCAGTTCAGCATAAAAAGGTGGTGCACTTATTCGGTTCGTGGAGATCGTTTCAGGCGACCATTCAATTGCGAAGGGGAACGTAAACGGCTGTACCCAATCTTTCCTTGCTGACGGTGGTGCATCTGGCTCACCGGTAACCTCCCTGGATTCAGCACCGACTACCCAGTCCACATCCTCACTTCCACAAAGCGGCAGCAGAGCACCGGTATCGGTGGCATCCAGCGTGTAACGAGCGGTTACCCTGAATCTGCCTGACTCCGTTTCAATTTCAACAGATTCCAGACTCCTGTCACGCATTTCACATGAGAGAACTCGAGCATGATAGATCACCTTGAGCTTACTGCTGTCAATAAACGGCTGCATCATGGCAGTCAACACATTCACACCAACTTGTGGCTCAAAGCTTAATCGGCTTACCCAGCAGCTACCCGGGTTGAAATTCGCAAGACTGGCTGTATCACTCAAGGAATAGGTGGATGTGTACCAGAAGCGTATTTTCTGCCTGAATGCAGCATAGCGTTCAGTACATCCCATGCCCTCAATCCAGTTATTCTCATCGGGTGTGCAAACCCCCTGTGAAGTGAGCTGCCCACCGGGCCAACTCCCCTCCTCCACGAGCAGCACAGCAGCTCCCACCTCCGATGCAGCCAGTGCAGCCGCAACACCCCCCGTGCTGGCACCAACAATCAGGATGTCCACTTCCAAGGGATTCAAGCTATTTGACCAGTATTCTGGATTCCAGTTTTAGGCCTGGACTATGTTGCAGTATTACTCGTGACTGCTGGGATGCTGGGGTTACCTGGCTGGTTGGGGCTGGCATCTGCTGATTGGCGATATCGTGATTGTGCAGCAGGATAATGACCACTATGCCTATCAGAATTCTGTAGCCAATGAACAGATAGGTGCTGTGGTTCTCCATGTAATGCATGAACCAGACAATTATTACATAGGCGAGGAAACCGGCAACGATAGTAGCAAGAAGAAACTTCTCCACATCCTGCATGCCGAGTTTGCCTACCCATGGATGCATGTTCCAGACCTGATCCGGTGTGAAGTGAGATGGTTTAACAAAGTAGAACAGCAGCTTTAGAAGTTTATAGAGACCTGCACCCACTATCACCGGTATGCTTAGCAGGAAACTGAATCGGGTAGCATCCTCACGATCGATGTTTCTGAACAGACCAGCGGTTATGGTAACTCCAGATCGGGAAGTGCCAGGGACCAGTGCCAATACCTGCGCCCAGCCTATTACCATGGTATCGGTCATATTGATATCGGCCAGCCCTCGATTGCGCTTTCCCTGTAACTCTGCACCCAGCAGGATGAGAGCGAGGATAATTTCAGCTGCAGCAACAACATCGAGACGTCGAAAAGATGTGTCTATTTTTTTCTCAAGCAGGAGTCCAAGCACCGCAAGTGGAATAAAGCCAATGATTACATACCATCCCAGGCGGGCATCCAGATCGCCTTCAGGTATATTTCGTGGAGATCGAGTGCGTAATACACCGTGCACATATCGTACCAGGTCTTTTCTGAAATAGAAAAGAACCGCAAACATTGGCCCTAGTTGAACGACAGCAGAGAACGCAGCTCCTACATCGTGCCCTAGCATGAGACGACCCGCAATATCCATGTGCGCGGTACTGCTTACAGGTAGGAATTCAGTTAGTCCCTGTAGCAGCCCTAGCAGAATTGATTGTATCCAGGTCATATGTGACACACCTCCATAATAGATTACGGTATATTTAAGCCTTCATAGTATACCCAGTACCATTTATGCTTCGAAGGGAGAAACCTGATAATGCTCTCAGCTTTGCGATTACGATTAGCAGGTATGATGTTTTTTGAGTATGCTGCGTGGGGGGCATGGATGCCTATCCTGAGTGGAACTCTAAACGACCGGCATGTTCCTGCACTTTATATTGGATATGTATATGGAGCATTCTGGCTGGGAAATCTCATATCTCCTTTTGTTGGTGGTCAGTTAGCAGATAGAAAACTGGCTTCACAGCATTTTATCGCTATCTGCAACCTGTTAGCCGCAGTTGCAGCATTCTGGATGTCTGTGCAAACAGACAAGTTGATGCTGGTCATTGGCATGTTCATATGGTCACTCTTCTTCACTCCGTGCCTCGGAATCACTAACTCAATCACACTTCAGCAGATTGATAAGGAAAAAATCCACCAGGGTACTAAACTTACGGAATCCGAAAGGGAAAGAGTTTTCTCTATTCTAAGAATGTGCGGCACCGCAGGCTGGATTGTGGCAGCGTTCGTTCTCTATGGATTTTCCCTATTAATACATTCCAATGTTCAGGGGTATCATGGACCAATCCCCGAAATGATGCTTTGCGGCATATACTGTGTGGTGATGGCTCTCCATTCCCTAACTCTCCCCAATACCCCGCCAAATAAAGACCTGAAGAACGATCCTATGGCTTTTCGTGAGGCATTTGGCCTTTTCAGATCTGTGCCAGGGTTCAGTATATTCATGTTCATCTCGTTCTTTGCAGCAACCGAGTTCATGTTTTTCTATAACCTTTCGGCACAGTTTCTGGAGAGTCTCAACATTCAACACATATGGGTTCCCATAGATAAATCTATCAGTCAGATTATGGAGGTTGTTGCACTGGGTGTCCTGCTTCCATTATGGCTGCCCAAAAAAGGCATGCGATGGTGTCTGCTGGTCGGAAGCTTTGCATGGCCGCTTCGATACGTGATATTCGCCATTGGCAAACCTGTATGGCTGGTAGTACTATCTCTTGCCCTGCATGGATTTGGATATGCCTTTGTTATCATTGTGCAGCAGCTATATATGGATAGAGTCTCACCGAAAGATATTAGGGGCAGTGCACAAAGTCTGTTGAATATCATCACACTGGGGGCTGGCAATGTCGCCGGAAGTATTCTTTGTGGAGTCGTTCAGGGACACTTCACAGTGAATGGACAAGTAAACTGGGTTCCAGTATTCCTTATCCCGGCAGTAACTACGCTGGCTTGTGCTTTTGCCTACATGTATACATTCCGGGATTCAGATGTACAGAAGGCAGCACTGCTTCAGGAGCAGGCAGCAGGATAACAAGCGGGAAATAACAGGTTTATACACCACACGACATACTTGTATTTCCGTATAATGCAATAGAGAACAGAAAAGTCTGGTATGAGATTTCTGCTATTAGTAGAGATCATTCCCTGAGAGCTACACTGGTGATTGGAATGAAAGTAGTACAAAAACCTGTACAGTTGCCATTTCAAAGCTGTTTTACAGACATAAGAGATTGCATTAGTGGGTAAAAAGTGTGTGGAATGTGGTAGGATTGTATCCTGATTCAATATTTTTTATTAGGAGTTATGTGTGATCACCGATCAGTTGACTGAACTACTGCTGACAGCCGTATCCAAGGCAAAGGAAGCCGGAGAACTATCGCTACCTGAGGATTTCAATGTTGTAATCCGGTTGGAGATGCCTCCTGATAAACGATTTGGAGACTACTCAAGCAATCTTGCTCTTGCCCTGAAAAGAGCTGCCAACATATCAGACAGCAGACAGATTGCAGCAATTTTATGCAAATATCTGCCTGAGGACTCGCCTCTTCTTGAAAAGACCGAGGTCGCAGGTCCTGGCTTTATCAATCTATACCTAAAACCAGACTGGCTTCTGGATACAATGCTTTTGATTGAAGAGCAGGACCAGTGTTATGGAACATCTGTTAGAAGAGCAGGCGAAAAGATATTAATTGAGTTTGTGAGTGCCAATCCTACTGGACCTATTAGTGTTGTGAATGGAAGGGCAGCTGCGCTTGGAGATGTGCTCGCAAACCTGCTTTGCTCACAGGGCTGTGAAGTATCCAGAGAATTCTACATAAATGATGCCTTAAACTCCAGGCAGATTGAGATGTTTGCCACCACAGTGCAAGCCCGCTATCTCCAGCAATTCGGGCATCCGTTATTGATGCCAGACGGCCATGTAGAAGCGGGTCTTATGGAGAAATCTTATACAGACCCCATTTCATTTCCAGAGAATGGATACCCTGGAGAGTATGTGGTTGATATAGCCCGCTCTATTGCTGCAGAAGTTGGTGATGTATATGTTGATGCACTGGTAAAAATCTTCCAGGGGAAGCAGGTTACTGAAAGTGCGGAAGATGCCACAAAGCGAACTGATTACTTCCGACGCACCACTCTGGATAGAATGATTGATGCTCAGAAAGGTGCACTGAAAGCTTTTGGAGTTGAATACGATAACTGGTTCTATGAGAGCAGCCTTTATGAAAATGGAGATGTGGAAAAGGTAATAAGTCTGCTTGGCGAGAAGGGATATACCTACACCAAAGATGGCGCCCTTTGGCTGAAATCCAGCGAGCTAGGTGATACAGAAGACAGAGTGCTAGTGAGAAGCAATGAGAAAGCAACCTACATTGCCGCTGATGCTGCATACCATGCCAACAAATTTTCTCGCGGATACACACACGTCATCGATATCTTTGGTGCAGATCATCATGGCTATGTTGCCCGGTTGAAGGCGTCTGTTGCTGCACTAGGTTACAAAGGAAACGAGCTCGAGGTAATCCTAACACAGCTCATCTCACTGGTTCGGGATGGTGTTGCAGTTATAGGTGGAAAACGAAAAGGTGTAATTCTGGAACTGAAGGAAGATCTCATTGATGATATTGGTAAAGATGCTTCCAGATTCTACTTCCTGTTGAACTCCTACGAAACTCCAGCCACAGTAGATGTTGAACTTGCAAAAAAACAGTCGAATGATAATCCCGTATTCTATGTGCAGTATGCACATGCACGACTGTGCAATATACTGGCGAGAGCAGAGGAGTTGGGAGCTACTTTCCTTCCTGCAAAACAGGTTGACCGCTCCCTGCTCACACATCCACAAGAGCTTGATATGCTAAGAAAACTTGCTGACTATCCTGAGGAGTTAACACTTTCTGCCGAAAAGGTTGCCCCACATCGTCTAACAAGATATGCTATGGATCTGGCTGGACTATTAAATCTCTTCTATGAGAACTGCAGGGTTCTTCCATCGAAAGAAAATCCACAACCTGAAGTGCTCACAACTGCCCGTTTGGCACTTGTGAATTCTGCACGCATTGTGTTACGCAACCTGCTTACAATGCTGGGAATTTCGGCACCAGAGCGCATGGATAGAACAGACACCCTATAACACACGGAAAGGCATATGCCAATCATGTTCGCACTTAATTTTTACTCTGAATATTATGAAGAGGTTTTACGTAATGGTCGCAAAACTGTAACCATTCGCATTGGGGATAAATCTGATAAATATCAGACTGGAATGCTTGTATGGATTACCATTGGACCGAGATTTGGAAGACGAATGCGTCTGTTTACAGCAATACTGGACAGGGTTGAGGTGAAGACCATCGATCAGCTTTCACCTCGAGAAATCCAGAAAGAAAATCCTGAGTTTCGAAATGCTGACGATCTTGTTCATCTTCTCAGAAGAATCTACTCAGAGGATGTCTCAGTAGAAGATACAGTGACTCTCATTCACTTCTCTCCCGTAGACGAGTACTCTTTACCAGGTTAGGAACTTTTCATGCGTCTGAATTTATGTGGATTGGTGTGCGCGTTCGCCTTTTCGGTAATTTTGAATTCAAGTAATGCTGCTCCATTACCCAGTGGTAATCCGCTTCACAGGGGTGTATTCAAGGATTCCAAAGGGGACTTAGCTAGCTGGAAAATTACTGAAACCGACACTCTGGAGTGGAATAACAGACCCTACATTCCTGTTGGTGCAACCTTCACACCGGTCTCACTAAACAATTCAGCGGCATCTGCCTGGCAACAGGATCAGAGTGCGCTCCAGAAAGTATATCAGAGCGGTATCCATAATCTGTTAATAACCCCACCCTCCCCTCTCGTAGATACCTCGGCAAAAGCATTCCAACGCCTAATTAATGAGTTGGAAGCAGACAAATTTACCTATGGCATCGCCTTTGGGAATGCTCCTCTCCCTCCTGTTACTGGTTTTGACATACAGCCTGCCATCTACAGCTATGAAAATCCGAACCAGGACCATGCACACTGGAAAATCCCGTACACCAAAATAGCGGCATATTTCCTGATGGATGCCGGTAATGAAAACAAAATAATCTCTGATGGCATGGCTCAGATTTCAGACGGTGTAGCAACGGCACCTCTCGCCACTGATCTTCCCACTAAACGTCCTGTTGCTATGCTGGTCCCTTTTGAATCTCTTCCATCAGACAAGCATCTACCGGATCTTTGGGAAGGTTTACAAACGTATCGGGATGAAATGCTTGCCTTCTTCAAACAGATTAAGTTTGGACCAGGGCTTCGATTTTTTTATAATCCTACAGGTGCTTCTTCAACACTGAACCCCGAGGACAATCACCTTATCCCGTCGTCTGAGATATTTCACATTGAATGGGAGCGTTTCATTGAAAAGAAGTACAGCCAACCTGGTAGTGTGAGCGAGAGCTGGTCAATTGGCAAAACGATTCACAGTATGGCCGTACTAAGCAGACTGATTCCTCTCTGGAGTGAGATGCATGGGGCACCCTACTTTTATGATGCTGCCACGGGAGATATATACAGACTTGGGGAACAGCCAAACCTGGAACAGTGGTGGAATGACTTTAGAGAGTGGCGCACCCAGTTCCTGCGGAGTACTCTCGACAGCGTTGCAGACACACTGAAAAATGAAGTTGCCGATGTTCCCGTTGTGTATAGCATTCAGCCTGGCAATAATCTGCTGCAGCAAACGGTTTCTGGCGGCGTGGATGGCCTGGCAGTTCAGGTAGTACCACACCAGCAGTTTCGCCTCGACAGATCAACAGGACCAGCCTGGGCTGTTGCCTCTCGGTGCGCCGAGCCTCCATGGTTCATTGCAGCACCGATCACCGGTGTTACCCAACAGGGCAAAAGTACTACAGGGTACAGTTCGGATTTCACATTTGGACAGACAATAACATCGTTAAGATTGATTGGAATGAAGGGCTTTTTTGTAGATGGCATTCAGTCTGAGGTTCCCGGGCAAGACTGGCTTACAAATTCTTCCGATCTATCCTGGATAGCTGCTCAAAATAACAGAATTGCTGCGGATCCATTAGCATCCACATTCATCCCTCATGTGCTGTTCTATCCAGATATTGCCGCACAGGAAGCTCGCACAGGCATTGTACCTGGCAGCGAGGGTGTATACTGGCTGCCGTGCCCCATAAACGGGCAGCCGCTGGATCTCTGGCCCTCCTTTTCTGGATACATTATGCAGCTGCCGAATGGCACATCCGTAACCGTGCTGAGGTCCATGATGGGACCTAGAAAAGTCAGGTTTTCAGTCCCGCTTCCTAAAAATGTACATATCTTCACTCCTGAAGGTGATCCGGTTCTGTTTCAGACTGCTGGAAAACACGATTTAATCGTTCCGTTCAATCGTGAGCCTCTCATTTTCGAATCTGCGGGGCAGACGATATTCCCCAAACAGGCAGCAACAGACGCCGAATTACTGCTTGAACTGCTTTTGAAACAGTCTGAAAATGGAAATGCCCGTGGTTCCACAGTTGCCAAATTCGAGCTGTCACAGACATCCGATCTAATCCATCAGGATAACTATGCTGAAGCATACACCAACCTTAGAGATGAACTCAACAGCCTTATCCCATCTATGAGCCCATATCAGTGGATTGAAGGTGAGACAGCGGAGGGTACAAACTTCCCTCAAATCGCAGTCAATCCAGACGCAAGTAATGGAATGTATCTGAGGCTCTCAACAATTCAGGAGCCAGATGAGGCTGGAGCATATGCTGCCAGGTACCAGATCCATGTCCCTGCAGATGGAAAGTACAGTATATGGATGGCCGGCACACCACCATCCTCCTCAATCTCTCCCATAACCTGGTATGTTGATAGAGATGCCGAACAGCCTCCAGTAGACACCACCCCAGTGGGATCTCTCTATCTCAGTGGTTATATGGGCTGGTTTAAATTAGGCTCAGTGACTCTAAAAGCTGGAGATCATGCACTCACAATTCATGTTCATGGCAAGGCCAAGGGGAAATACGTGTTCTCAATAGACACAATAGAAGTTAACCCCACGAACATGCTCTTCAATCCAGATGCGACTGAACACCCTATCCCGCTTCCACCCAAAATTGCAGATTCGTACACAGAAGCAATTTTAAAACAGCGGCCATAATGGTTACATCCCAGCAGCTGGAAGAGAAAACCAGACGATGTATTCGATGTGGCTTCTGCCTGGATGCATGCCCTACTTTCCGCCTGACCGGCCAGGAAACACTCAGCCCCAGGGGCCGAATATACCTTGCAAGGGGCTGGAGTCGTGGCGAGCTACCCGCCGATTCCAGCATGCTTCATGCCCTGGACACCTGCCTGGGATGCAGAGCATGTGAGACAGCATGCCCCTCGGGTGTCGAGTACGGCAGCATCCTGGAAATGGCACGCTCTGGACTGGAAGCTGCGAATGTGCGTCCTTCGCTACAGTCTAATGCTCGTAAGTACTTTCTCCAGCTATTAACTACACCTTCAGCACTTGCTGCCTCTTTACAGGCGGCGGGACTGTTAAAAGGTCTAACTGCTGGAAAGATGCCCGGGTTTGCAGCCAAGCTTTTGTCAGGCGATCCCAACAGTAATTTAAAGCTGCCAACGGCTCAGGGAAAACCTACTGTACATACCCTGCCGACAGTCAGCAAAGCTCATGGAGAGAATCGCTACAGGGTAGGTATTCTTCAGGGTTGTGTGATGAGGGTGCTCTTCGGTGAAACCAATGCAGCTACTGTGAGGGTGCTTCAGGCGAATGGTTGCGAAGTGATATGCCCCGGTGATGCATGCTGTTGTGGTGCACTCCATAGCCATGCTGGCATGTCTGAAGATGCAGAGCTGCGCATGAAAAACCTCATTGATGCATTCCAGCCCTTTATGAAAGATATAGATGCAATTGTCGTGAATTCAGCCGGTTGTGGCTCTTCAATGAAGGAGTATGGCAGTCACCAGTCTACAGACAACGAGTATGCAGAGAAAGCACGAATATTAAGTTCAAAAGTTAAAGATATAACAGAATGGCTCATTCAGATTGGTTTGGTGATTCCATCTACTCCCAGATATGAGACTGTCTCATACCATGATGCCTGCCATCTGGCACATGGTCAAAAGATAAGAGAGCAGCCTAGGGAGATTTTAAAGTCTCTCCCAGGTATTAACGTGGTTGAGATGAGTGAGAGTGACACATGCTGTGGCAGTGCAGGCATATACAATGTGGTTCAGCCCGAGCTCGCAAGCCAGCTGCTTGAGCGAAAGGTGTCTCACATCAGAGATACTGGCGCAACCACAATTGTGACAGGAAATCCCGGATGTCTGGCCTGGATAAAGCAGGGTGTGGAAGAAGCAGGGCTTAAGATATCAATCCTTCATCCGGTTGATCTTCTGGATGCGATGTATGCCCAGGACAAAACACAGTCATCGTGACAATATTCAGCATTGGAACCGGTTCCGTTATAATGTGAAGTGATATCTGTTAGAACACTGGTAATATGCATCTGACAAGTGTGTAGGGTATATTATCTTTGCTTACTAATTTAAGATCTCATCAAATCGAACTTGAGAAAATAAGGAGAGGTGCCAAACATCATGGCGTATGTAATTGCCGAAGCTTGTATCGGAGTGAAGGATAAATCCTGTGTTTCTGTATGTCCTGTGGACTGTATCCATGAAGGAAACGTATCTGAAGATGGCAAAGAGTACGATATGCTCTTCATCAATCCGGATGAGTGCATTGACTGCGGACTTTGTGAGCCAGAATGCCCCGTATCTGCAATTTATGCAGACAGCGATGTTCCCAAACAGTGGGAGAGTTACATCCAGTTAAACGCTAATTTTTTCAAGAAATAGCAGACGAAGCTGGGGTGATCACTCATGAGGTCACCCTAGCGTCTACACATCATTATGTCATTTCGTATCTACACACGTTCTGGAGACGATGGGACCACTGGTCTTGTGGGTGGTATTAGAGTTAACAAAAATTCATGCAGAGTTGAAGCTTACGGGACAGTAGATGAACTTAATGCCACCTTGGGTATGTCCATAGCTTTGCATGGAGATCCCACACTTGAAGATGTACTCTGTGATCTGCAAAATGAGCTTTTCATCTTGGGCGCTGATCTTGCAACACCTGGAATTAAGCAAAAAAAGAGTGGCAAAAGCTTGGTGGAGAGGATAAACTCTAGCCACACTGCACGTTTGGAAGAAATGATTGATCACTTTGAAGCGGAACTGCTGCCACTCAGCACATTTATATTACCCGGAGGAACTCCACTAGCAGCCAGCCTCCACTTTGCAAGAGTGATATGTCGACGAGCAGAGCGGTGTACAATTTCACTCTATGAGAGTGAAGCTCCTGAGGTGAACTTAGAAGCTGTTAAATATCTCAACAGGCTGTCTGATCTTCTTTTTGTAATGGCCCGTGTTGCCAATCTGCATCAACAGGTTACTGATATTCCATGGATCTCTGCAAAAGCAGATAACGGGATCTAGATGAAATTTATCTCACTGTTTGGCCTATTGATCTGTTTGCAATCTCACATCTATGGAGATCCAGTTAAAACGGATCCCAAAGCCATTGAACTGCTGAATGAGATGGCCAGTGCATACTCTCAACTGCCCACTCTTAACCTCACTGCCACCGCTTACGCCTATCGGACGATTATACATGGTCATCCTCATCCGGGGCCAATCTCAGGCTTAGCTCAGATTCAGGGCAAACCCACAGGTTTAGTGTTGCACCTTCAGGTTCAGCGACCAAATCTATTGCGGTTAACTCTCAGCCAACCAGGAGAATCTGAACCTTCGCTATGGGTTTGTGATGGAAGAAAGCTGTACTCCTATCTTCCCAACACAACCATCGGTAAACTGAAGGGCAATTTTTACACTGAAGACCCTGCACCACATAATCTGTATGATCTTTTGAGAATGAAAGCTATGACGAGTGGTGGACTTGAACTACTAATGATGGCAGGCGAAAACCCTTTCAATAAGCTGAGTGATGCAGTACAAAGTGTTCACTTTGATGGACAGATAGTAATTCACAATATCCTAACAGATGTGGTTGAACTGCATAGCAAAGAGAAAACACTCTCAACTCGCATCTTCTTCTGTATAGGCAAAACAGACCATCTATTATATAGATGGGTTATCCAGACACATACACTGCCACCCCCTGCTGATTCTTTACTTGTAGGCGATCAGTTTGATGTACTCATTCATCATAACTCCGCGTCCAGCACTCCACCTGATTTCTCACAGCTGGAGAGAATAACATTTGACAACAACTTCTTCCTTCCAGATCAGCTTTCATCAGACACACTACTATTCTCAGTACCTAGAGGAACACAGCGTTATACACCATTAGCACAAGGGAAAAATGGGATTAACGGTCTAAGCTTCCTGATGAACAAGAAGAATATAGAGAAATATGTGAAGGAACAT
>JAJZFJ010000216.1 GCA_021805395.1 bacterium | reverse complement strand
AACACAAGTTAGCAGGTCTTATCTGGGCTGGGATCGTTGGTACTATCTTCGAAGTTCAAACGTGCATAGATATCCGCTAGCTTAAGGGAGCAGTGTATGGATGAAAGTGCAATCTCACTATCCAAGCCCTTGTGCAGAGTGTAGAACCATCCCCCCTCCATACGGGTATACATCTCCACCTGTGGCGCATTTTGCGATACAAGAAGGTAATGCTGCAGTGTTGGGATCAGCTGATATGCAATCAGTTTCGAACTTCTATCATAGTATTCAGTGCTTAGTGAAAGAGTTTCCACAATAACAACTGGATTAATGATAGACTCTCCACCTGCTATTTTATGAATCTCCGGATCTCCACAAATTACACCTACATCTGGATAAAAATAATGATCTGAAGGGATGTATACTCTGACATCCATTGCAAATGACTTACAATCAGTACCTTTCAACTGAGCCATAAGTGAGAATCCTACATCCATACTGATTCGGTTATGGTTGAGACTTGCCCCTGACATAGCAACAACAACACCTGCAAAGTATTCGCTCTTCTCCAGGGCTTTTAGCTCCTGCTCCATATATTCCGCAGCAGTGATGTATTGTGGCTGTTCTATTGCAACCATTCTCTTGTATCCCTTTGATATCCTTGCATTATGAGATGTAGTGCTTTAGCTCATTTTACCATAGCCTCATCATTCCAAACTCATATGAGATTAAGAGGAAACTATTCCAGTCTGAACATTGCATGTTAGATCTTGGATGCTATTGAAGAAAATTTCTCTGTTATTGTCCTATTGGTTCTTGAGAGCTTTGAGATGCTGTTTAGTATGATATTATGATAAAGATGCATGCTATCGTTGATCCTGTTATTTGTATTAGGCAACCGAAACTGACTGAGGCCGCATCGGAATGACTGGCAGCTCTAATATTACGACTTGCTACCAAGCCGCAGGAGATGCTTCGGGCCTCAGACGTCCCTGGTGACGGGTTATTACAGCCTGCAGATACCAACAACGATGAACTGCTTATGAGGGCTGCAGGCGTGGAGTGGGAAGAGCAATCTGTTTCGCAACCTAGTGGAGATTAGTTTCCCACCGAAGAGATAGCGAGTTGGGAATAGTTCCTTTTGCTATATAATGAACCATACTGCATTAGTAGTTTTTATTCAGGATTGAGACTTCCTGAGAGGCGTGAATGGTATGCTGAAGAGCATTCAAAATAGACTTGACTATATTCGTAACATTACTACTAATAAAAATGTGGAAGACGTATGGAACGATACGCCAGATACGTTTCCGGTTAAAGAGGTCTATTCCAAAAGCAGAAGTAACATCTTCATCATATCTATCTTAGGAGGTTTGTTTGTTTTAATCGTCAGTAACTTTCGCAACATTCAGCATTTCATTACATTACATGTAGCAGGTAAATCCCTTATACTGGATTTTCTTTCAGCAGTTATCAGTTTATTAATCTGTACGGTTGGATTTGGCGGTTCCCAATTAATATCCATGTACTATCGAATCAGACAGAACAGGCAAATTGTACGCCTTAAGTATTTTATTAAACGATCTGGAGTGTCAACGATAAACTCACTTTTGGATCTGCTTAACCTGATTGTAAAAGGAGATAGTAACCAAAACACCATAGGCACCGTAATTACCAACTTGCGTTATCTTTTACTCAGTATTGACGACCAACTGCTGTTAAACTTAACATCATCACAACGAGAAGTTCTCTGCAGTTTGGTAGATCAGGAAAGCCTCTTTTGTCAATCACTCAGTATAAAGCAAAAGCTGAAGTTTACTATGTTCTCTATCGCTCTCACAACTCCAGCTATACAGGCATTAGGAAAAATTAAAGGTGATGACTGTTTGCATGCATTATATGAAAGATATAAGCGAACGAAATCAGACTATATACGAAGCCTCATCGCTAAATCAATCAAGAATATTGATGACACTTACATAATGCCGGTTATTGCAGATAAAGATGATGCAATACAGAATAATGCAGGTCTAAATTTGCCTTCACTGGATATTCCTGATGAACACCAAAAACTAAAACGATATATACCTTACATTTGGGGCACACTCTTTTTTCTCCCGGCATTACCAATTATAAACTATGGACAAACTCTGAACCGTGTAACTTTGCTCTTCTATTCAGGCTCTCTATTCATACCATTTTTAATATTATTTCCTCTATTCAAAGCCAAGGAGTATCAGAAAAGAAAAAAACTTTATCAACTTGGTATTCGGTACTCTGATACTGACATCCCTAAAACCATAGAAGCTCTTCTCTCCACAGAAGAATTTGGAGATAATGTGGGATACTGGATGTTTGAAACTATGCTTGGAGAGCTGTTTGAGAATATCACACCTGATAATCGCCCTCGCCTAAACCCTAAACAGATTGCATCACTCAATTCTCAAGTTTATGTTCAACCACAAGATATTGAAATACTTCCAATTTTTCAGGATAACCTGACGATTCTTTCACTCATAAGAGCAGTTGGATTGAGTGGAGATGGAAGCTCAGTAAGAACTCTGGAGAAATACTTTGAGGAGACTAAAGACACAGATCTGGCAGCTGCAGCAGTAGCAAGCCTTGAAATTTTGCATGCAAGATTGAAACTAAATCCTGAAGAGCTGCTACAAGCATCTACCATGCCAGATGATTCTCTTTTGAAGCCGGCAAACTCTGTAAGTGATAAAGAGCTGCTTACAATTACAGGGTCAGACCATGAACATCAGCAGACCAAGAGTGTGCTTAATTTAGGGAACAGGCAACATTAATGTTTGAACGTTAATTCCAGACTGTAAGTGAGCAAGCAGGTAAGATTCATGTGAGACAAGTCATAACAGCAAACCTGTCTCATCCGCAATTCTTTAAAGCAGTATAATGAATATTTTTAAGGAACAAGACCGCAATATATGGAATATGATAGTATTGGTTCTTTTAACATGGTCGTTGTCATTTTGGATGAGAATTATTAACCCTGCAATTATACTAGTTGATGTACTGAATGCGGATGGCGAGATAGTCGTAATCACGGAATTATGCGGGCAGTTTATAATTTTACTATGATACAGTGATGTCCAATCAAAGTAGATATGCTGGAAGTGGTGCATAGTTTAGTTCATAACATGCTAAATCACAGTGAAGAGACGCTAAACAGAGCAAATGATAATGAATAATAGAGACATTGTGCCTTCACTGGTCAGTATTATCATTCCCACTTATAATAGAAAGCACTACCTGCCGTTAGCCATTAAGAGTGCCCTGGCGCAGACGTATTCGAATTTTGAAGTAATCGTGTCTGATGACTGCAGCAACGAAAGCATAGATGATATTGCCAGTGACTTCTCAGATTCCAGGGTTCGGTTTCGGCGGAATAGCAGCAATCTCTATCAGGCTGGTAACTTTTTAGCCGCATTAGACGAGTGCCAGGGTGAGTTTATTGCGACCCTGCACGATGATGACCTGTGGTCTCCTGATTTTCTCATGTGCCTTGTCCCTAAACTGATCCAACATTCTCACGTGAACGTAGCATTCAGCAATCACGAAATTATAGACGCAAACGGCATTGTGATTCCAGGAAGAGCAGATATCGTTGAAAAAAGACATCATCGCAGCAATCTAACGGCTGGGCTGCACTGTCCATTTATTGAAGAAGCAGTAATCCACAACGCAGTTCCTGTTGCAATGGCCTCAGTTTTTCGATTTTCCAGCTTGAATGAACAGGTGCATACTCTTCTTCCACAGTACAAATATCATTATGACTGGGTTTTGAGTTACCTGCTATGTCGAAAAGGTGAGCCTGTGTGGTTTGATCCTCGTCGATTAACATACTATCGCTCTCATAACCAGTCCATAAACCTGGCTTCTGCAAATCTTAAGGAGAAGGATGAAGGAGGAATTGGAGTATGCAAGTTGATGATGGATGATCCCTGCCTCATCTCTATCCATGAACAAATTCAGTCGCTTTTAGGAAAGTTGCAGACCAGGGCTGGTATTAAACTGATACAAACTGGCCAGCGTGATGAAGGCTTTCATCTACTTTTGGAAGGCTGGAAAAACTCTAAGGATATCAGGGCAGTTTGTACGGCTCTCATTGCATTACTACCCGAAAATTTGGCCAAATCTCTCATAACTGAACTGAAAAGAATAAAACGCAGATTGGGTATCTGTGCGTAATGCTTGACGGTGCTACAAAGTTTGCACCTTAAAGCTGCTGCCACCACGAAATCGAAACAGGCATTAAGCATGCCCACTTACACATTTGTAACCAGCACGGAATAGATTAAAGTTTGCTAACCCTCACATATAACTTAAACGTCCTACTGCTCATATTGCACTCACCAATTTGTGTTTAAACGGATGCACCATCACAGGAAAGGGCATCCATTTACGCTCAAGGGTTTAGTTGCGTAACGAGGCTGCAACTGTCCGCCACTTCTCAATCAGTTCATCTTCATAGGGGCTGTCGTCACTGTTTTCAATCTTGCCATTCGCATCTAGCCAGGCGACAGTTCTGCGTACACCCTCAACCCAGGGGATAGTGTATTTAAAACCGAGATCTGCAATCGCCGCAGAGTTATCGAAGATGGAAGGATACTGAAAGATTTCTACCGAAATATTAAACTTGTCTGGTGCTATCTGCTGCAGGAGGTCTGTAGGGATATGTACAAGCTCTGGCATTGCCACACCAAGAGCTTCAGCCACTTTTTCGTGGTATCGGTTCCAAGTCATCCACTCTTCACCTGTAACGTTATAGCTGCGACCGTACGCTTTAGGATTGAGAATAGCTCCCACAAATCCGCGTGCGACATCATCTATATGACATGCTGCCCACAAGCAGGCACCATCACCATGCACAATGATCGCTTTGCCCTTTCGAATTCTATCCAGATAGGTCGTTGATCCGCCCATGCTGTGTACGATGGTTCCACCTTCTCCGTATGTTTGTGAAGGACGCATTACCGTGATGGCGAAGTCCCCATTTGCACCTGCCTCCATCAGAATATCCTCACAGCGTACCTTGTTTGCTCCATAGTTGCCTGTTGGAAACCGTGGTTCGTCCTCCTTGATTGGATAGTGCTGTGCTGGTCCGCCATATACACAAACTGTACTGCAGAAGATAAGCTGCTTGGTACGTCCTTTAAAAGCGCGCACCAGGCTCTCTGCATCTTGAGGGGCAAAGCAGACCATATCTATCACGCAGTCGAAGGGAGGTTCAGCTGCCATCTGTGCCTCAAAGTTGGCATAGTCTTTCCTGTCTCCATGAATAAACTTTGCCTTCCCACCAGTCCTGTCAGCACTCTTCCCACGGTTGTAAAGCGTCACGTCGTCGCCTCGTTCCAGAAGCTGCGATGTAATGGCAGTGCTGATTAGTCCTGTTCCACCGATGATTAATACTCTCATAGTATCTCCTCAACTAATTATTTGCATACTCCATAGTAAGAAGCTTGTGTGGATAGTCTATAGTTACGATTTTAGCATTTTCCAAATAGGGGATGCCCACTATTCCGCAGAGCTGGAAATCGAAGCTTGGGTCAACACTCCTGTCAATGAAGTTTGCCCCAAAAATAGGGTTAAGTTCTTCCATCAGAGGCAGCCCTGTGGCATGTGCCATTGTGAGATCCACGGAAAATCTGAATATCAGGGCATTAAAACTTGGATCACTTGTTCCTACGCCAAGTCTCTGGTTTATGGTGACATTCTCATAGGAATCACTGTTCTGCAGTTTTGCCAGATCTTTGGCGGTATGTATTGAAAGGACACCCAGCGGCTCGCATCCGGTATCCAGCAGGGCATACTCAGATTTAGTCCTGTCTCCTAACACCACAGGAACAAAGATATAGCCATGATACAGGTGGAAAGGAACCGTCATCACTGCATCATCCTGCGAAGGCTCTGGTGCTTTCGCATCCTTGCCAGTGGAGATGATGAGGTTGTTATTTGCAAAATCGAATGTCAGCACGCTCTTCTTGAAAACGTAACCACCAATCAAACCATCTGTATGTCCGCTGGCATCAGACATGCTCTCAACTTCTACATTATGGAAATACTCTGTACCCACCTGCATATCTCCAGCCTCGTAGATCTTGCCAATCTCATATCCACTTACGCCAGACTGCACACTCTGTCCCACCGGGTCAAGACCTAGTGTGTGCACTGCCTGATGGGTTAGCGTAACACCGTCACCAGCGCCGGTATCCAGAAGCATGTGATACAGCACGCCGTGAATTTTTACGGGAAGTACAATGCCGCCATCGTCGCGTGTAAATGGTATGGAATAGACTACATCTTCTTCAGCCGGGTTGGGAGCTGCAGAAACTTCGGCGGCAGTTGCTTTTGCAGGAGCAAAGGAGCTCGTTACCTTCTGGTCATCGGCTTTGTTCTTCTCCTTTTGCTTAAGAAAGTGGCTGTCACTGAAATCCCGCATAAGATCGGAATGTGGAAAGCCTTTTGCATGAAGCTTCACATACTGCTTGAACAGAGGAATGTATTTCTTGTCCTTATCACTATCCAGCGTTCCTAAAAAGTAAGGATATGCGGTAGCCCTGTGAGGGAAAAGGGTGATTGCTTTCAGATAGTCAGCTTTGGCTTGTTTCTTGTTCTCATTCCACTCTGCGGCTCTTCCAGCAGCCACAAGAGCAAAATAGGCTTTGGGATTAAGGGATAGTGCTTTATTTGCCTGCGTTACTGCCTCTTCGGGCATACCTCCACGCATTAATGCCATGGAGTAGAGGCCATGGGCATCTGCATTGTCTGGCGCAATCTTGACGGCAGCTTGACCCTGTGTAATTGCTTCTTGCCAGCTGTCCCCATCTATTCGCAGCAGTGTTCTAATTTCATCCATTCTTAATGAGGCATTATGAGGGTCAGATTTGATCTCATGAAGATATTTTGAAGAAGCTTCGTTAAACAGACCTTTAGTAAAGAGAGTATCTGCCGATTCAGCTCTTGCTGGCTGAGATATACCGCTTAGTACTAGTAAAGAAATTGATGATAGCAAAACTGATTCTGCATTTACCACGATGCGCATGAAGGATCTCCTTGTTAATATTCACCCTAAGAACACGCTTTAAACTCCCTGCGTTCCCATCTGCAGGAAGTTGTTCTTTGCATTTAACTCAATTGTGAGCAGATGATGTGGATAATCGAATGTCACGCGCTTCGCTGCGCTTAAAAAGCCAACTCCAATTAACGCGCCGATTTCAAAGCCAGCTGGCGGGCTTATTTGGGAATCTAGTGTGGATGCACCAAGTAGTGGGCTAGCTTCAAAATCATATACGGATCCATTCTCCCCCATCAATCCAAGCTGCTCGGGTTTAGTGAACAGTCTGAAATGCTGCTTCAGATTTGAAGACCCAATTCCCATTTTTTGATCCATGGCAAATGAGCGCGAACTGTTCTGTTTATCTAAAGCCATCAGCTGATTGGCGACATGGAAAGAGAGCAGTGACTGAACATCAGCACCGCTATCGATGAGAGCTTTGAAATGGATCTTTCCTGCGAGAGAAACCGAGATAATGGGGTAGTTTTCCCACAGGTGAAACGGAATCTGAATGAGTTTATCTCCTGGCTCAGCCGGGGGAGCCGCTGCATTTTTACCTCGCTGTAGGGTGAGCAGATTATCTTTAAAGTCTATAGTCATTACATAGTTTAAAAACATGGATGCACCCAGAATGCCATCAAAATCGCCTGGTGTTGGAGCAGAGCTGAGCAGTGGTGTTGATGAAAACTGTTCATCTCCCACAGTGAAATCAGGGATATCGTACACACCGGTAGTCTCTGCACCGTTCACACCAAATACATAACCATGTGAGATCGGTTTCACTTTAAGCTTATCTACAACGGGTTTGTTGACTGTGAGTTGAGATCCTCCACCGGTATCAAGCATCAGGTTTGCAGGTATGCCTTCGAGGTTTGTGGGTACAACAACATAATCGCCATCTCGATGGATGGAAGTACTGAAGGAAACCGTAGGTACTTTGCCCTCATCTGCCATTACCATCATGCTTTCTGGTATGGGTTTAACGGCCTGGAACGGTGGTGTGCTTACCTGGATTTTGATCAGAGGCATCATTCCTGGCATGGATTTAGCCGCTTCCAGATTTGGCTCCCCCATTGGGTGAAGAGCCAGGTATGCATTGCAGTCCTGTACCGAATTGGGATCTACCTGAATAAGCTGGCTTTCAGCATCTACCAGAGCAAAGTGGGCATCCACGCGGGAGGGATCTATCGTAACTGCCTGTCTGGCCATTTCAATGGATGCTGAGAGATTTCCAATCCATACCAGCGATCTGGCTTTTGCAACCAGTCCCCAGTAGTTTTTCGGATCTATTTGAAGCGATTCATCTGCCAGTTTTGCAGCTAGTAGCGGATGACCAGCCCTAATCTCGATCATGCCTGCAATCCCTTTGAGATCTGCACTTTGTGGAGCATTCGCCATATATTCTGCCGCCAGCTTCCTTGCTTCCTGCCATTTGTCCTCAGCAATCAGAGAGCGCAAAAGCATGATCTGTGCAGCCTGGTCAGCAGGATTTTTAGTGAGAACTGCTTTGTAAACTTTCTCGGCTTTACGGAAATGACCAGCAGCAAACAGAGTTTTTGTAAGTGGTGTATCTTTCCCAGTGGAGATACCTGGAGCATTTAATGAGACCAGAACAGACAATACAAATAATCTATTTATCACTCACTTCTCCCGGTTTCATAAGACCCTTTAGTTTTCTTTTCACTTTTACTCCAGTACTTATAAATTCTGCATGAAGGTGTGCTATTCCTGCTGCTAAAATACCAAAAGCTATCGTTACAATTCCCGCAGTTTTGCGATAGTAGAGAATTCGGCTTCTATTGAGCTGTTTTTCCATCTCCCTGTAGTTTTTTCTAACACTACCCATCCAGTGATGCACCACTTTAGCTTCAGGATAGTAGACAACCCTTTTTCCTGTACGCTGTACTCTCAGACAAAACTCAATCTCTTCAAAAAACATAAAATACGACTCGTCAAGTCCGCCTATTTTATCAAAAACTGAACGGGGAAACATCAGGCATGCACCCGAAACCTGGTCAACATTCCGTACTGCATTAAAATCGTTGGAACCATAACGAATACGCATTTTTGTACTGTCTGGAAGCCTCTGAATAAGCCCTGTGTATGTGAGTAGATCTCGAATTGGGCTGGGAAATCTGCCTCCATTGTGCTGCAGAGAGCCATCTGTATTAAGCAGCATTGGTCCTACAACTCCCACATCATCATGCTTTTCCAGATAATCTATCATTAATGACAATGAACCGGGGTGAGGTTCCGTATCCGGGTTTAGTAGCAGCAGAATTCTGCCGCTGCACTCCTTCAGCGCCTGGTTATTCGCACATGCAAAACCAGGATTATGCCTGTTACTTATGAGATGCGCTGCTGGGTAATCGCAGGCTATCATCTCAGCACTTCCATCACTGGAATCGTTATCGACAACCCAAACATCCCAACTATGGTGAGGCAGTGATGCAGGAAGAGACTGCATGCATTTTCGCAGCATCTCCCGGGTGTTATAGCTCACGATAACAATGGAGAGGTTAACTGGTTCAGACTTTTGTGTTCTGTCTGCGTTGCTCAACATAAGCCTTTTTTATAGATTTGAAATACAAGATCTGTGAATAGCGACTGAAGAGCCACGGAAATGTTGCCTCGATGATAAATGCCAGACGTATGGGACGGAATGGTAGGATTTCTGCCGGCATCCGAGCACGAGTGAGTGCATTTGCTATCACCTCAGCCACACGGTCGGATTGTAAAACTACCCCTTCAGGTTTGTACTGTTCTCCGCGTACATTCTTGAAGAAATTTGTCTTTACCGAGATTGGAAGACACTCGGAAACTTCGACTCCTGTGCCATAAGATTCTATTCTGAATGCCTGTGTCAGGGCATGCACTGCCCCCTTGCTTGCAGAATAGGCACTAACACCTGGGCTGCCACAGCGGGCTGCTGCGGAGGTTACATTCACTATCCATCCCTTGCCCCGATCGCTCATCAAATCAAATGCTTCTTTGCAGAGGGTATGTAGAGAGAAAAAATTCACTTCAAATAGAAAACGAAGATTGGTAGCAGTAGTCTGTAAAAGTGTAGCACCCAATCCAACTCCCGCATTATTTATCAATGAATCAATGGGACCATAAATAGCCTCGATTTTAGCAAGTGCACCTTCTACTTCTGTGGGAGATGACAGATCGAGCTGATAGACCTGACACTTGCCTCCATTCTCACAAATGGAATTCTGTACTTTAATCAAGCCTTCGATGTGATCGGACAGGATAATAACTTCTGCACCTGAATTCGCACATCTTCTTGCTAACGCCTCACCGATACCAGACGATGCTCCAGTAATTAGAATACGTCTGTTAACCAAACTGTTATTCAGCCTCCTGTCCCCACTTTCTTGTCTAGTTTCAACCGCCATAAATGCACACTGCCACCCACCGTGCCGCCTGCAATGAAATGATCATTATCAGATATCGATACCTTTTGTATCATGGTATCCATTCCATTAATGGCGTTTTTAATGAAATACCTGCCAACTATCCTGCCTGCCGCCACATCCCACAGCCTTACCTCACCATCATCACCACCACATGCCACCATTGTGCCGTTATGGGAGAAGGCAACACTGCCTAATGCTGTGGCTTTCTGTGAGTTTAGAATGGCGATCTGGTGACCTGTTCGTGCATTCCAGATACGTACAGAATTATCGTTACCAGCAGATGCAACTTCATCTCCATCTGATGAAAACACAACGGATGTGGCACGTGCACCATGTGCCGGATGTCTCCACAAAAGCTTTCCGCTTGCAGCGCTGTATACTGCAACCTCTCCAGGCTCACCCGTGCCCACCGAGCCACTTCCCACGGCTACCATATCGCCATCTTTGGAGATGTCCACGCTAAAAACCTGACCACCAGCATTCCATTGAAGTTTTCTGGTGAGTGAGGGCACGGTCCATATTGAAACATGGCCGGTTCTTGTTCCCGTCACTATCTCCTTACCACTATGTGAAAATGCGAGACCAGTTATATCCCCATGAAAGCCCTGAACATCTGCCAGCAGGTTAAAATGTCTATCATCCCAAAGCTTAAGTGAACCTGCCATCATGGAAGCACCAGAACCGGATGCTATTAGTCCTGTATGCGAGAATGCAACTGACGACTCATCGTCAACACCATCCATAAAGTGCACCGGATCACCTGTTCTAGTATTGTACACTGAAATCTCGCCGGGAATGAGACGCTGATCCTGCGTTCTGGCGGTGGCAACTGCTATCATTTTGCTTCCCGGAGAGAATGCGAGTGCATCAATCGGTCCCTGTTCCACAATTGTGCGTTCATCCGTCTTCATCTCATAAGCTGCAATCTTAAGAACACCCAGCCAGCTAAACACCACCACTCCAACTGCTATGGAACTCAGTGCCAGCCATAGGCCTTTCATTTTCTGACGGGTGGCTGCCAGACCGCATATAATGGCAAGTGCAGCAAATGTCATCTGAAAACCTGGAAGGATGATGCTTATGAGTGCACAGCTGCCAGCGAACCAGGTGTAGGGTGAGTAGTCTGGTATAACAACGCTGGAAGGTGGAGAACTTGCAGACACCGCAGTGGGCGCCAGCGGCCAGTTTGCCTGAGGGGATGCAGGTTTGTTAATGGTGCTAACCGAGGCTGTGCCTGATCCGCCCACTATGCGATAGGGTAGTGGACGGCTTCCCGGAGCTGGTCCTGGCTGCTGCGGCTGGACTACACGCCGGCGTACTATTGGTTCCTGCGGTTCACTTGGAAAAGGATCACGACCGCCAAGCTTCTCTTTCCGCTCGCACCATGGACAGCTGGAAAGGTGCTTTCCGTACAGATGATGTTTGCTCAAGCTGCAGTTGATAAGGTTGTTTTCAGCATTCTTCAGCGCTGTCACCCATTCGGAACAGTTTGGACGGCGGCTGGGAGAGGAATACCCATCTACAAAACAGCGTGTGAACAGTTCCTGAATGTCTGGTTCGAGGATAGAGAGGGGAGGCGCAAATGGCATGGGGGTAAATGGTGTGGGTGCAGATCCGTAGGTGTAAAAACCTTTCAGGATACGTTCCTCGTAGGGAGGCGGATCTTCACTGCCTGTAAATATGCCTGAGTATGGATGTGTACCTTCCATCAGCAGCATGAATATGAGCACAGCCAAACCAAAATAGTCAGATTCGGGTTGTCGATCTATTAGTCTGAAATTGGTATTCTGAAGTTCATGAGGGGTATAGTCTGGTTTGCCAACCGGGCATCTGTATGTGATATGACGTGCTGTGTCTCGCACCTGGAAGCTGTCGCAGTCTACCAGTGTAATGAGGGCTGTCTCACTAACAAGTGTGTTCGATTCATTCAGGTCGCCAACCACGTATCCTCTTGTGTGCACTGCCTGTACAGCGGCTGCCAGATTCCTTGCCGCCCGATGAAGATACAGATAGTTAAACAGTGGACACTCCTGCCGGCGTGTTACAGGGTTGTACACATAAAAGAGTGGCTTCATGGCCACGGCGCGCGGCATTGTGAAACCTGCAAACCTTTCATCTTCACGCCTGTACTTGAGGAGATCCTGAGGCCAGGATATGGAGATATGACCCTCAGATACCATGGGATCGGATGGAGGATTAGCCAGCATGACCTCTATTTTGTTTGCCTGGTCCGTGCTGGGATGATGATATATCTTTGCACAGAGTGTACTTTTGTCTACAACCTTATAGACCTTTGCCTCCCCACCTTTTCCAAGCGGAGATGCAGTTTCCAGCATAACGAGGGCACCATCTGACTGTCGGGTGAAACGCATGCGTACCCTCTAACTGCTCATGGTCACTATCAGCAAAGTGAGGTCGTCATCGGTACGACTCGTGATTCGCGGAGATTGAAGGAACCTTTTCAACTCGTCTTCTCCACTGTCTGATGAGTTTTTGGCAAATTGCAGGATAGGCTGGAAGAAAGGGACGAATGGGGTTGCCTGGGGCATCTGAAGTGCTATTCGCTGCAGACCGTCTGTAATCACCGCAACTTGATGGACTGGTGTGTTCTTCTCAACAAGCTGACAGGTTTCAAGAGCATTTTTGGAGGTGAGAAATGTGGTTTCATTTGCATATTCAGATTCAGGAGGCGTTGTGCAGCTCTCATAGCTTCCACCAGGCGAGGTGAAAAGTGAGGCGCCGTCTCCTATCTGCAATGCAACAATGCGAACGGGAGATGCAGCCACCAGGATGAGCGTGGAAGCAAGATCGGATGGTTCCATACATAGAGCTTCCGCATGTCTGGTAACACCTTGCAGTGAATTGTAGGCTGCCAGTTTTAGGTGAGCGCCGGATATAGCGTCAGATGGCATTAAACTGAATGTTTGCAGAGCAGCTTCCACAGCCACTTTTGCACCCAGTGAGCCAAGAGAAGCACTACCTGCTCCATCTGCAACTGCCATGACAACTGTGTCAGAATAGATCTTCCAGCCACAGTAGTCCTCACAAGGAATATTGTTCTTTATGTGGCTGCTGCCTGCAACAGAACAACCCATTACTCTACATTCCATGCTTTAGATGGCGCCCCATCCCGGAGGTGGCAGTGCAACCTGATCATCCACTCTTGACTGTGATACTCTCTGCATGCTGGCTGACAACCACACAAACATCTCCACGAAGTTTAAGCCTTCCAGTTTAACGGGTGTACGTACAGCAATCTGGGCAAGTCTGGACATGTCAGCGTTTTCCACTCCTACTGCAAAAAATGCTACACGTTTTGCCTGCTCATCAGTCCGCACTCGCTCAGCGGCTCTGTCCACTATGTCTGCAGCTTCACCCTGCGGGGCACCGTCTGTAATGAGAAACACCCATGGACGATAGTAGGCAATTCCATTCGAGCGGTACTGTGCTTTGCGTATGGCAATAATATCAAGCGCCGTATGGATGGCTCCTCCCATGTGGGTCATTCCTCCTGCAGTTAGTACAGGCGGATCGAACTGGTCTGCGGTCACAAAATCCTGTACAACAGTCACAGCACTATTGAATGTAATGAGGGCTATCTCGACCCTTCGCGAGGCAAGTGGATCCTTTGCAAGATCGGTTTTAAAAGTTTGTAGTCCTGCATTAAGAGCATCCAGTGCGGGGCCATTCATGGACCCAGATGTATCGAGCAGCAGTACACATGGACAGCGAGGTTCAGGATTTTCAGCAAACTCTACTGCCTCTTCCAGCAGGGTTGTATTAGACATGGGTATAGTTCCTCTGTGCCGGGTAGGAGATGAATGGTATTAGTTTATTTACGATTGCTTCGAAGTGAATGTTGCCCACAGCTCATTGTGCAGTAGAGGTGCGAATACCGTAGCACCACGGAACAGAACTGCCTTGCACAACTCAAACTGCGGCTCCCCAGTAGTCTCCATGCAACCCCTTGCTCGAATGCCTTGCACCTGGGCTTTGCTGCTCTGTCATGCAAGAGCAATTACTTATAAGCAGACTATTCTACACAGAGGAATGAATGCGCCGGCAGAAATCCCAAGCCCACGTTCGCAGGCTAAATGCAATTGTCATACGCTAACATTTATGTCGATGGTGACCCGTAAACTGTCTATCGCGTTAGCCCTTTAAAGAGAGGTCTTTTGCGTTTCAGCCCGGTACTTCAGTGACGGGTGCCAAAGGCGTGCTATATGACTTTGTGCCGATGAGCACCGCAAAAACCCTGCAGAGGGAAGTCCACAGGACAGTGTGAGGTCCAATTCGTAACTTCCAAAACTACTCTGCACATTGCCTTGTAAAAACGAGAACGGTGACAAGGATGTAGCAGCGTGATCTCGATTCGTGCGAGATTACAAATTGACAGACCGCTGGTAAATACGTTCCTGAGAAATAGTTCTGTGTTATCTAAGTCTTAATCTACGCTAATCAATTCTGTAATGCGTAGGTGACACATCGAAAGGTTGTAATTTAATTTACATACGTTTGCATGCAAGTATAGAATTAAACCTTTTTCTATTGCACATTTACATATAATTTACAGAATTACGAATGAATTATATTCTAATCAGAACAGTTCGCATCCACAAATTATGCTGTACTATCAAACCGATCAAGTGCCATACTGCAAGTCCTGGAAACACTTCTGAAATAAAATTTAACAATGAGGAACAAAGTTAATAAAATAGAAAACAAGGCGATACCAAAGAATCTGATTATTTATTTAATATTAACAAACTATAGTGGAACTCTCCTCTAACGAGAAAAGTATCATTAAATAATGATAAAACAGGGGTACCATTCAAATTGACATCGCTGGGAAGAACTAATGGTGTGAGACGTTCTGAAATTCTTCAGATAATTAAAAGAAATGGTGTAAGTAGTGTCAAGCAGCTATCAAATGAGTTAGGTATATCACACGTAGCAGTTAGACAGCACCTTGTTAAACTTGTTGAGAGTGGCTATGTTACCATTCACACTCGTCCTGAGCATCCTGGCCGTCCAGTCCATTTCTACATGCTGACTGACAAGGGAGACGAGCAGTTCCCACGAGAGTATCAAAAACTTGTTAAGGAGCTATTGTCTGAACTGTCTCAATGGCAGGGTGAAGAAACAGTAGAAAATCTTCTCAAGAGAAGGCAGCTTAGCATCCAGGGGCAACTCTGTAATCATCTTGAACTGGACGATTCAAAATGCAAGGTTCATGCCTATTGTGAGTTGATGAATGAACGTGGATTCATGGTATCCCATGAGGCTCTCAAGGAGGACAGTCACACTCTCACATTTGGAAACTGTGTACTATCCTCCGTTGCAAAAGACTATCCCGCAATCTGCTGCCAGGGTGATATAACCAATCTCCAGTCAATCATCGGAAATGCCACTATAGAGTGTTTACAGCACAGAAATCAGGGGGATACAGTTTGCAAGTTCAAGCTGATCACCTCAGATAAAAGTAGTACGCTCGAAGCCTGATTTCCTGTTACACTCTCAGACGAACTTCATGCAGCCAGGCCCATTTGTGAGCTTAATCTGGACACGCTGGTAGCAACAGCCAGCTGAAGCGGAGCGAGTTGTTCCTTGTCGATTCCAAGGAATTCCAGTACAAGTGGGTCCGGCTCATAGTTCCCATCAAAAGGTGTTACCCCTAGTCCTGCCTGATGAGCTATTGCATTGCCCACATGCACATAAGCTGTTAAAGGATCCAGTTCAATACTCTCCGCAAAGGGCGTATGATGGTTCTTTATGGCTGAGTGATACATTTGTGGAATTGACCAGTGTCCGGCAACAGCAAAACCAATTTGCTGATGAGTAATGGAAATGCATTCCTGCTCTGCCTCATACTGCGAGATTTTCTTCATCTGCATAGTTGCATACACCTTATTCGTCTCTTCAGGCAAAAACATGGCCAGAGCTACTTTACCCAGATCATGCATCAGTCCAGATATAAAAGCCTCTTCCGCATGGGGATCCCGTTTAAGGGTTGCAAGCACCTTCGCAGCACATGCCACTGCCAGACTGTGCTGCCATAACTGGGTTATATTTAAGGTTTTTCCAAAACTCTTGGAATTCAATGAGGATTGCATTGCCACAGAGACACAGATGGATCTCACAACATTGCATCCTAATTTGGCAAGAGCGAACTGCAGCCCGGTAATGTTACCATCTCCACCATAATATGCTGAGTTAGCCATCCGTAAAATTTTGGCTGTCATAACAGAGTCCCGAGATATCACTTTCTCAAAATCCCTGGTTCCTGCATTAGGATTGTCAGCTAACATCATCACCTGGGTGATCATAGTTGGCAAGATAGGCATGCTTGTAGCACGCGATAGTTTAACTTCGAGATGCTTCAGTTCCACGATTTCATTACTCCTCCAAAGCTATTCTCGGCATGTTATGGTGGGATATAGAGAGTTTAAACCCTATGAATTACAAGTTCTGTGCTACAATTCATCTGTA
Source organism: bacterium (assembly GCA_021805395.1). GTDB lineage: Bacteria > Armatimonadota > Chthonomonadetes > Chthonomonadales > Chthonomonadaceae > JAJZFJ01. The sequence goes on along the minus strand of JAJZFJ010000216.1, from coordinate 12,933 downwards.
CAGTTTCAATGAGGAGAAATAAATGGCTAATCGGGTCGCGTTATTGGAGACAAACAAGGGAAATATTCGAATTGAACTCTTTGAAGACAAAGCTCCCATCACCTCTCAAAACTTTGTGAGCCTGGTGGAAGACAAGTTTTATGATGGCTTAACCTTTCACAGATATGAGCCGAACTTTGTGATTCAGGGAGGATGCCCTATCGGAAACGGAACTGGCGACGCAAAGCGTACTATTCCGCTAGAGGTGGTTCCCGAATTGAAGCATGACAAAGCAGGGATGGTTGCCATGGCAAGATCCCAGCATCCTGACAGTGCCTCATGTCAATTTTATATTACACTAGCTCCAGCAGGCTTTCTTGATATGAAATATGCCGTATTTGGTACAGTTATAGATGGCTTGGGTGTTGTTCAGGAACTGAGAGCGGGAGATAGAATTGTTAAAATTAGCATGGAAGAAGCAGAACCTGCAGCTTAGAGCCGTTCTGCTATCAGCGTAGATGTCACAAACACCATCTGACCCCAAATCCACTGTACGTAGAGTATCACGTCCATTTACACGTAAAAAGGCCAAAAGCTCCCCCAAACGCTGGGGAAGAAAGACATTTTTTGCACTGTCTTTTCTTGCAGTAGAGTCTGTCGTAGCTCTGTGTATGGTGGTTGGGTTGGTTCTCTTTTACCGGTACGCGAAACAGCTGCCAGATGTTGGAGTACTGGTAAACGACGTTCGTATGCCAGAGCCAACAACAATCTGGTCATCAGATGGTGTTTTGCTTGGCACTCTTCAGGGACGCAACAAGGTTCCCGTTACCCTCGCCGATATCTCTGTGGATGTTCAGAATGCTACCATTGCGATAGAAGACCACCGTTTCTATAGCCATTTTGGTATCGATCCAAAAGGAATATTGAGAGCAGCCTACACGGATGTTGTGGGTGGCAATATGACCGGGCAGGGTGCAAGCACACTGACACAGCAGCTGGTGCGTAATGTTAGCTCTTTCGATATTGGCAGGCAAAAGTTATATACCCGCAAGCTGAGAGAAGCTCTGGTAGCCATTCGGATGGAACAGATCTATTCCAAACACCAGATTCTCTCCATGTATCTCAACAATGTCTACTATGGTGCCGGAGCTTACGGTGTGGAAGCTGCATCCGAAACCTACTTTGGGATACCGGCAAGCAAACTGGATTTAGCACAGGCTGCACTGCTGGCTGGTTTACCACAACGCCCAACGGATCTTTCACCATTCACCCATCTGCATCGCAGTATAGTGCGTCAGCATGAGGTACTGGATGCGATGAGAAAGTATGGCTATATCTCCGATCAGCAATATGAGGATGCGGAGGCTGCGCATCTGCATTTTGTGAAGCCCAAGCAGGAAAAAAATGATTTCAAAGCTCCCTATTTTGTCTGGTACATACTCAGTGATCTATTTCATAAATATGGTGAACGCTTTGTATATTCTGGTCTCAAAATTCAGACTACTCTTAACTGGAAGATGCAGCAGTATGCCGACCAGGCAGTAAGGGACGGTTTAAGAAGTGCAGCCTATACGGGGGCTAATCAGAGCTGCCTCATCTGCTTGGGCAATCACAACGGATATATTCGTGCAATGGTTGGTGGCAGAGACTTCAGCAAGTCTCAATTCAACATCACAACCGATGGTCTTCGACCACCAGGTTCTACGTTCAAGCTTTTCGATTATGCAACTGCGTTTGATACAGGCGCATGCAATATCAACACACGTTTTGTTGACAAGCCAATTGAGTATCCTGACAGCAAAGGAAAATGGGTTCATGACTTTGAAGGCTACTCATATCAGGATCTGACCTGTAGAAGAGCTATTGCAAAGTCGGTAAATACGATTGCTGTTCAGGTTGCTGCTCTGGTAGGTATTCGCAAGGTAATCGCCTACGCCTACAACATGGGGATACATACACCTCTTGCCCCATATCTCCCTACATCCATAGGAGCAACAGCAGTTAGGCCAATAGATCTGTGTGAAGCATATTCCATTGTTGCAAATGGTGGCGTGAAAAACACACCCATGGGTATTGAATACATTACGGATGCAAATGGCAACACGATAGAAGATGACCAGCCCCAATCCACACCAGATATTCTTCAGCAGTCCACCATTAGCCAACTTAACGAGGCGTTCAAAGCTGTGGTTGATTATGGAACTGGAACTGCAGCAAGAGGAGATGCTTCCTCAGGAATAGTACATGGTGCACGTGGTAAAACGGGTACTTCACAGGATTTTAGGGATGCCTGGTTTGCCGGATATACTCCAAATCTCACTACTGTTGTCTGGAGTGCTGACGTACACAACAAAACGTACCGTCCGCTGAGGAACAATGGACAGGGTGGAACGGTGAGTGCTCCCATCTGGCACAACTTTATGATTAAAGCTGATCCACTGGAGCAGCAGATTCTTGCCGTGCGCGCCTCTCGCACCGTGCCTCAACAGCCTCCAACCGGAGAGAAATCTCAAAATCCCGCTGCCGCTTCTGCTGCCTCTGCAGCCGCAAAGAAAGCTGCTGCAGCAAGCAAATCTGTAACCCCGGCAAATGCGGGTTCGGCAGACAATCAGCAGTTTCCAGCATCCACTTCCACCGGGCAATCGTCCCCCACAGTACAGCCGCCCTCCGCCCTCTCTACGGGAAATGGATCAGCTCCCGTGCAACCTGGCACTTCCCGTTCAGACAACACGCCTTCCAGTAATTCAGTCAGTCCATCCACTTCTCAAAATCCTGCCGCCTCAACAACAGCTTCAACTTCGCCCGCAGTCGCACCGATCAGAATCGCGAAGCCGGAGCACAGACAGAAGATGGTGACTGTACTTGAGTGTGCTGAAACGCATCTGAAAGCTACCATGTGGTGTCCTGTAACCATCAAGGTGAGAATGACAGCCGCAGCCGCCGCTAAACTGGGATACTGTACTAAACACCATGCTCCGCCAGGGGCAGGATGAAAGAGTGAAGACCTTGAGTAAATCAACTTTACTGGGCAATATGATCACGATGCGAAATGTTAGCGTGGACTATCCAGGCCATTGCGTGGCGCTCTCAGACGTTTCGCTCACGATATCACGCGGTGAATTTGTATTCATTGTGGGACCAAGCGGAGCAGGAAAATCCACTGTGCTAAAACTTCTAACGCACGCGGAAACTGTCACCACTGGAACCGTTATGGTTAATGGTCTGGAAGTTGAGAAGCTTAAGCCATCAGAGGTGCCTAATCTGCGACGGCATATTGGTGTAGTATTCCAGGATTTTGGACTTCTTCCAGATCGCACAGTGTATGAGAATGTGGCATTTGCGATGAGAGTGCTTGGTTCAGGTAGAAGGGCTGTGAAGGAGAGGATTCCTGTGGTTCTTGAGATGGTTGGAATGGCTCATCGACCAGATGCTTTTCCCAACCAGCTTTCAGGTGGAGAGCAGCAGAGGGTAGCTATTGCGCGGGCACTGGCAAATCAACCCGATCTACTGCTGGCAGATGAACCCACAGGAAATCTCGATCCCGAAACATCGTTAGGCATCGTGGAGCTGCTTCATCAGATTAATGAGCAGGGCGCAACCGTGATTGTAGCAACGCACGATGTTGCTATTGTGGATCAACGGGAAAGAAGAGTCCTCGCTTTTTCTGAGGGAAGGCTTGTAAGGGATGAGGCGTGTGGAAGATATGATACAGTTGCTGAGGTGTCAGTAGGCAAATGAAAGTGTCAAGCATAGGATTTCTGTTCCACGAGGCATGGCTGAACATAAGGCGTAATGGATGGATGTCGGTTGCTGCACTGTCCACCATCACCGTTTCGCTGGCAGTTCTTGGTGGGGTGTTGTGGGCTGGCTTGCGGGTTCACGAGATAGTTGCACAGCAGCCGCAGCAGTTCAATATGATAGATGTCTTCATGAAGCCCACTGCTTCCCGCCAAATCTCTTTATCTACAAAAACCAAAATTGAGTCAATAAAATCTGTTAAATCAGTCTTTCTCATCACCAAAGAACAGGCATGGGCAGATCTCACCCATAGAGATCCCACCCTGACAAAAGCTTTGCCAGACAATCCTTTGATGGACCGCCTTCAGGTTGTTGCCAGGAATGGTGCAGATGTTAAGAATCTGGCACATCTATTGAAGAATTCACAGCTGTTTCCGAATGTGATGCAGGTGAATGATTCAGGCAAAGAGGTGAGGATACTCCTGAGCTTTGCCACTCTGGTGAGAAACATTGGCATCTTTCTTGCCCTGTCTCTGGCGGTTGCAACACTGTTCATTGTTACCAACACCATAAGACTGACAGCCTATGCCCGTAGAAGAGAGATTAGCATTATGTCTCTTGTAGGAGCTACATCCTGGTTCATTCGACTTCCGCTTCTAGTGGAGGGCCTGTTCCATGGTGTGGTTGGCGGCTTTATTGGTTCACTTTTCGTTCTAGCGGCTGCATCCGAGGTCGCGCACTTTGTAGCCCAGTTAAACTCTCCGCTTCTCATGTATGGCACATCAAGCATTATCTCCTGGTATGTAATACCTGGTCTGGTGGGGATCGGTGCTATTATGGGGATTTCTGGCAGCTTGCTGGCAATCCGCAGGTATGTGCACGCATGAGCATCCGACTCCGATATCTGCTGGTACTCTTTTTCTCTCTTCTTTGTACAGTTTCGTTCGGACATCCAAAACGCCATCATCCATATCCCCATCATAAATTAATCAATAGCCATAAGCAAGCTCTGGAAGCAATCCGCCGCAAGCATGAGCTGGCACACAAGCTTAATTCACTGCATGACAGGCTGTATGCCATTCGCGAGCATATCAATACAGTTCATAAAAAAGAACATAAGCTCAATGTACAGATCATGGGGGAAGGAGTTAAGGTCAAGAAAGCCCAGAGCAAATTGATGGAAGTTGGAGACAGGATGCTTCATCTTCAGGCAGTGCATCTGAAGACACAGACACGACTGTTTCAAACTGAGCAGAAGTTAAGAGCGAGGAGGAAACTGCTGGCAGAAAGGGTGCAGGATGAGTACACGCATGGCGGTGGCTCCTATGCCACCGTTCTGCTCTCGGCAACGTCTTTGCAGGATCTCCTAACCAGAAAAGTGTATGTGAACCAGATACTCAAAAGCGATGAAGCACTCATAAGTGGAGTACAAAACGATATTCACAAAATAACCCTCTACCGTGCACATTTAGACGCTCAGGAGAGGCAGCAAAATGCGTTAGCTACGGTGTTTGAAAGTCGAAAACAGGTCTATCTCAACACACTCTATAACCAGCAAAGCGCATTTGAGCATGCTGAAAAAGAGCGGAAAAAAGCTGAGACCTACATGGATGTGATGGAAAATCAGGTGGAGGAGATGTCAGACACGATCCAGACTCTCTCCTCTGAACTGGAAGAGAGACAGGCTCAGCAGGAGGCTAAGTGGGAAGCTGAATGGAGACGTGAACATCCACATGCCACCGCCCGCGAAGTGAAGAAGGCAGTCACGCATTACCGAGCCAGTAACTTTGAACGATCCTATATCTGGAAGGGTAAACTCATACGGCCGGTTCATGGTCCTATCACATCACCTTTCGGAATGCGGTACCATCCTATACTGCATCGATGGTTAATGCACACAGGCGTCGATTTTGGTGTTCCTGAAGGCACTCCCATCCATGCTGCCGGATCAGGCACAGTAATCCTGTCACACTACGTGAGTGGATATGGCTACTGCGTGGTTATAGACCATGGAGGGGGCATCAGTACACTGTACGGTCACTGCTCACGGCTTTTGTGTCATGCTGGGGAAGTGGTAAAACAGGGCCAGGTAATCGCCCTGGTGGGAGCTACTGGTTTGGCTACTGGTCCGAACCTGCATTTTGAGGTTCGAGTAAACGGCAGGCCAGTTAAACCGTTTTAATTTAGAATATGGAGAGAGAATGATTGTAAAAAGGGAGAGCGTCGTTAATAAACAGTTTCCTTCAAGATTATGTGCTGTATCAACTGGCAAGCAGAGTGGAGATATTGCAAGGTTTGTTGAACAGGGTGTTAAACTATTCCTGTTGCGTAATACACTTAAACTGATGGAGCATACCACAGAAGAGTGTGTTGAAATCATCAATAACCTCATTACTCCCCTGCAGGGAATTGGTAAAGAGCTTGAATTTGTAATTGAGATCAATATGGATCCCACATCGGAGTGGTTATCTCAGCACCCTCAGGAGAGATGTGATCCATGCCCGGTGGATGCCCCCTGTGTGTCGTGGGGATCTGAATTGTGGAAACGTGATGCTTCCATTGCATTGCGCAGTCTCACTAAAGCACTGGCAAAAATGCCGGTGCGAGCTGTTATGTTGTCCACTGGTGCATCAGGTATCTGGGGGGATGCTGCAGATCCGCGGATGGTGGATACGGGGCGGAGCATGACTTATCGTTTACAGAACGATCTGAGAATTAGATACCGTAAAAATGTGCTGCTTCTTCGAAAGGAGTGGAACGATCCTCATCGCGATTTTCATACCGTACGTCCACCATCCATTCAGGACAGACGTCTGGGTAGAGGAGTTCTGAGAGAGCCTACACGTACACGGTCCATCTACGACTGGCTGGAGACACTGCACAGTGCATTGAACAGTGCGCTGCTAAGCTTTTGCAAAGTTGTGCACGAGACCTCGCACAATGGCATAGCGGTCGCTGCATGCTGCAGTTCACTGTTTGCAGTTTGTGAAGCTGGAGGCATGCCAGCACCTCTTCTGGAAGAGGATGGTCCTGATGTGTTTATAGCACCAGACGGCAACAGACTATGTGATGGTACTCTCAGGCTGAATGGCAAGGTAGGATACAAGTTTGAACAGCGAACCTCGCCAAGCTTCGAGATATTTTCAATCTCAGAAGCCGTTGTGAAGAAGCCAGCAAAGGGCACCAAGCAGATACCCGGCATTGCCTTAATCACGGATCCATCTGCCAGCTTCTGGCTCTCTGAACGGGACGGGTTGAAACCTCTGTGGACAGCTCTTCGTCTGCAGTTAGATGAACTGGAGCACTCTGGATTACCATATGAGATATTCAGTTTGGGAGATCTTTTTCATAAACAGTTTCCAGATACACTTCTCTCTGTATTCCTGAATACCTGGTATGTTTCTGAAGCGGAGAGAAGACAGATTGATGCCAGGATAAAGCGGAGTGGCAAGATGGCTCTATGGCTGTGGGGTGTGGGCGTACTCGGAGAATCTGGTGCCATGGAATCGCACATGCTGCGCATGACAGGCATTAAGTGCAGAGTTCAGGACCTGCCTGGCACACTGAAAGTCCGCCCCAATCCACAAGCACCATTGACTATGTCTTTACAAGGCAGAATTGGCACCGACATCATGCTCTCACCCACATTTCAGTGGGCGGATCACGACGCTGCCCTGCTTGCAGTAAACAGTGCAGGCAAGCCTGCAATGGAGCTTCACCGCTTTGCTGAGTGGACATCCGTGGTTTGCTCAGCAGTACCAGTGCCATCGGAGCTTTTGAAGAATTTGATGAGTGAGGCGGAATATCCACAGATTCCTCCCGTGGAAAAAACCGCACCAGCTGGCAGACAGCTCCAACGGAAGAAGGTGATCAGGAAATGAGCGAACCAGTGGATATGCGTACAAGACTTACCCATCTGGCAAGCTGCGCTGGTTGAGCCGGCAAGATCGGGCCAACCCGACTTGCGCAGGTTCTGCGTACGCTGAAGCTACCAACGTATAGTGAGCTGCTTGTGGGCCTCTCCACATCTGACGATGCGGGAGTATACAGGCTGTCGGATACTGTCGCACTTGTGCAGACGGTAGACTTCTTTACGCCTATTGTGGATGACCCATACATCTACGGTCAGATTGCTGCTGCCAATGCTCTCTCGGATGTGTATGCTATGGGCGGAACTCCCCTAACGGCCATGAATATCTTCTGTTACCCCATAAACAGCAGGGATCCAGAAGAGGCTGGTGAGATTTTGCGAGGTGGAGCAGAGAAGCTTGCCGAAGCAGGAGTTGCGCTTGTTGGTGGGCATAGTGTGGACGATCCTGAGCCAAAGTATGGACTATCCGTTACAGGCACTGTGCATCCAGATCATATTGCAACCAATGCGGGTGCTCAGTCAGGTGATCTGCTTGTCATCACTAAACCCGTTGGAACGGGTATTCTTGTTACAGCGGCAAGAGCTGACGGTTGTGCACAGAGAGATCTTGACCACGCCTGCAGCCTTATGCGGCAGTTGAATGCGCCTGTTGCAAGAGTTATGCAGATGCTTGGGGTTGGAGCAGATGCACCAATCCATGCAGCAACCGATATCACCGGCTTTGGTGTTGTGGGGCATCTTTTTCAGATGGCTAAAGCAAGTGGAAAAACAGTACGGCTGTATAGTTCAAAACTGCCATCTCTGGAAATGGCTGAACAGTTGGCTGCAATGGGCTATACTACAGCAGGTGCAGTGAATAATATGAAGTATGTGGCAGATCAGATGAGGGTTGATGCAGCGATCTCGGTTGATAAACTTGCTCTGTTTACAGACCCGCAAACATCGGGTGGAATTGTACTGAGTGTGAATCCACAATATGTGGAAACGGTGCTGAGTAGCTTGCAGCAGGAAGGCACTGAAATACAGCAAATAGTTGGTGAAGTGTGTGACATGGGTGCTTATGCACTGGAGATTAAGATATGAGTCGTCCTGTTAAGTATAGTAAAATTCTCATGGGTGTACATCTTTTTGTTTGTCTGGTTTGGCTATATGCATTTCTGGTACCTGAGGGTGGCTATTTCCCCGGATGGATGGCCCATATTATCTTGTGGTCTATCATTGGAGTGCAGTTCACCTGGGGTGTAACAGTAGGGCTTTTCATTGGGCCTAAACGTCAGAGACGTCCTCTGCTGTGGTCCAGCCTTCTGTTACTGTTCATGCCGCTGATTGTTGTGGGATTTTTCCTGCGCCTGTCTCTGTATTATCAGGGACCACTCATCACAATAGGTTATCTTGTAATATTCTCTTCTATACTCGCATGTGAAACCTGGTGTGGTGTGCTGCAGGGAATTAAATGGCATTCAAAGCTGTTACATTCTGAATAAACTTGTTCAAGGGGGCGCTTCGGGACTGGTGTTCTGCGCGGTCTTCAAAACCGTTTGGGAGGCGGGTAATCCGTCTTCGGTGAGTTCGATTCTCTCTCGCTCCCGCCAATTCAGTTGCTTTGTAAATTTGTTGGATTCTTATTGAATAGCTATACAATGCTGCGCTACACTGTAGCTATTCTGAAAAGTTTAAGGTCTCCTGGAACAGATTTGTTACCAGGAGACCTTTTATCATTAGGGGTATCTATTCTAACAGCAAGTTATTTGCGGATGGGCGTAGGCTGCGGCTTGGGTGGCACCACTGCCTGGGGCTGTGTAGATCCCGATGCTATCTGTGGCAGGTTTCCGTTGGTATCCTCTTTGCGGGAGCTGCCATTGTTCATCATGCCGTTTCCATTGCCCTGTATGATTTGAGCTGCCATTAGGGTCTGTACCACTCTCATCACATCATCGGAACCAGATGCTGCAGCACTATGGCCTCCCTCACCAGTTGTGCCAAAGTTAACAAACTGGGAGTTAGAGAGTGCGTTTGCTATCTCTTTTGTTAGCTGTGGAGCAATCTCAAGGCGACGCAGGTCCATATATGCACCCCCTGCTGTGGAGAGAGCAGTTACCTTCATGCGAATGGCGTCTGCCTCAGCTTCAGCTATCGATCGGATTCTCGCCGCTTGTGCCCTACCTTCAGCCTCTTGCTGGATCACGTTCTGTTCAGCATCGGCGTGCGCCTGCGTAATCTGGGTAGCAGTAAGTTCTGCTTCTCTCTGGCCTCTCACTGCCTTCTGTTTAGCCATCTCTGCTTCAGCAACAGATGCGCCATTAGAGGCAATCTGCATATATAGAGCTTTTTCCTGGTCGTTTATTTTTTGCTGTGCTTCCAGCTGAGCTATTCGAGCTCTCTGCTCCTCCTGAGCCTGAACTACATCGGCACTGGCCTTTGCACGAGCGGCAGATTCACGGCGTCTGGCATCTGCAACTTCGCTAAGGACTGCCTTGATATTGAGACTGTTGAACGCCAGTCCAAGATCCAGCAGTTCCCGAGAGCATGCCTCCTTGATGATGATGGCTAACTCATCGTCGTCATTTCGGCTGAGCGCACCCCCTCCCAATGAGGTTTTTGCCAGATCCGTACTCTGCACAGCGGGTGTGAGTGGGCGGGCATTGAAGAGCTGATCATGCCGCAAGAGGTTGATAGCACGCCTCCCTGCTGAGGAGAGAACATCGGTGAGAGTAGACATCTGCTCCAGACTTGGCTTAGAGAAGAACTTGTTAGCAGCAGTCATCACCATACCATCATGCTCACCAACACTAACAATGGCGGATGCCTTCACAGTTACTTTCACAGGAGCAGGGCGTCCATTCGCGTCCACATCTGCGGTCTGATCTGTTATCTCTATATCAACGTTTATAGCCTGTGCAGGAATGGAGCGAATCTGTGTAAGTACTGGTACCACCATGGCTTTCACAGGACCACGAAAGATACGTAAACTTCCCTTCCAGCCCTTCACCAGAAGGATCTGGCCAGCATCAACCGAACGAAGGAATGTGGTTATGATGATGCCAAGTAATACCAGTACTACCGCAACTGTTCCTAAAACAACTAGAATTCCACCAGTTAATGTATCCATCTATTTCTCCCTTGGATAATGTACAAGCGTTAGGTTCGTATGCTCACAATTACTCGTTCACGGGATTCATCGACCTCTTCAATTTGTAGTCGATCTCCCACTCTCACCGATACATCCCTCTCCTGAGTGGTGAGGTGCGCTGTGAGCTGTACCGATCTGCCGTCTCTCAGTACTTCAACTATCCCTTTGCCGTTGCGAAACTCTGTAACTGCCGTTGCTAACTGCATTGTTAAATTGGATAGCGGGGCATCAGGTTCCCCTTGAAACTGCAGTAGAAAGTTCCAGAATTTATCAAATATAAACCGTTCAACAAGCAGCGCTGGTATTATGGCAATGAGCGCTGCCGTAACTGGTGCGATGCCATTCCATGCAATCACACCTCCGAAAACTCCAAACAGAGCCAGGAGACTGAAGATAACTCTTGGCTGGGTTAGCCGTGTTACACTTCTGAAGGTTCGCACTGAAGGCGATAATGCATGTGAGTGGTGAATGCCACTGGCACCTGTGTGACTATGCCCATGTCTTCCCACACCAGGAATGGCCATAAGCAACAATCCAAAAAATCCGGCTACTGCTATCAGGATAAATGCATGCATAAACTGTCTCCTTCCACTCTAGACGTTAAAGAGACGTACTCCGCTTCATCTTCTACTACGAGTTTTATTCATAATGCCTGCTCTATCCTGCAAATGCGGTTAGCACAACGCTATTTTATTCGCCTAATCCACTTTCGTACATGCAGTTCACAATTTCTCGCAGTTTAGCAGCACCATGAAGAAGTGCAGCTTTTCCAGTACGCCCTTCCGCCAGCTCTTCGAAGAGTACTGGAGTTCCAAATTTCACGATCACTGTTTTTCGTGCTCGCTGTGGTAAAGTTTTACCGTAGGGCACCACCAGATCTGTATGAATGAGCGCTGTGGGAAGTATCGGTACTCCAGTGCTTCGAGCCAGCAGCAGAGCTCCCGGAAGAAAGGGCTGAGTTTTGCCATCTTCGGTCAGCTGACCCTCTGGGAAAATAATCAGGGCTTCGCCGGATTCCAGGATTCTCTCGCCTCGTCGCAAAGCTGCATGATCAGCCGTATAACGCTTGATTGGCATCCCTTGCAGACCACGGATCATCCATGCCAGAAACTTGCCTTCAAACAGTTCTGATTTAGCAAAACCCCAGCATGAGCGGGGCAAACTGAAACCCAGTACGAGGGGATCAGAATCGCTCCTGTGATTAGGAGTGATCAACAGACCACCCTTACGTGGGACATTTTCACGTCCTTCAATCTTAATTCCGCCTGACCACAGCAGAATCAATGCGATCACTGGCCATAGGATGGTGTAGAGTAGTCGGTAGAGCATCTGGTATGTTCGGCTCCCTTATCTGATTTTTAGGATTGGTTGTTTAACGAATACACACAAACCTCATAATACTACACTAGATAGGGCTTTATCGCACGAATTTGAAAATGGATTCAGTCTATTGACCTATTTAATAGCTGGTCTTTTTAGATACTAACCAAAATGGTTAATAGCATGATCAAGGCTTTTGAAAAATTATCTGCTGTCTGCTGTAATCGAATGTAACTATAAATCGTTTCAGGACATCTGTTCCTATAAATCCCGCTAAGTAAGGGTTACTTAAAGCACCATGGCTGTGTTGGGCGAGTGCAATGGCGAGATCATGTACATATGCACCACCAATCTGCAGAAGTGAAGCATGTGCTACAGCCAGCTCCGAATTAGCACCGCCTGCTCCCACGCCGGTGGTGTGGTCATCGGGATGGTACTTTGCCATCAGTGAATTCTCAGATACAAAGGGTGCGTTCAGAACAAGTGCTACAGTATTCCCGGTATCAACGCCAAACACCCCTTCGATACCATCAATACTACCCCTCACTTCTGGGATATTGCTGTTGAAAAGAAACGGTACAACTGCTCCTTCTCCTTCATAATGAAACGTATCGGGACGGGTAAATGTCAAGAGATTTCTCTGGTAGTCAATGGTTATTACTGCCTGTCGAAAGAGTCCATATCCCAGTATGCCGCCTAGTGTTTCGATACGATGAGCATCTGCAAGTTCAGGAAGAGGATACACATAAACAACCTGATTCTTCAGCTCGATGCCACCAAGCTGTATCGTTTTGACTTCAGTCACCTGCATATTTATAGAATCAGAACCTGCCCCGAAACCAAACACTAAACCTTCCTGTTTTAGTCCCAATACGGTGGCATCTTCCGGAGTGAT
>JAJZFJ010000234.1 GCA_021805395.1 bacterium | reverse complement strand
AGGGTATTGGCTCCCGTGCCGTTTCCGTTTAATGTTGCTGAAATTGTGCGTTATCAATCAGAAAACTGGGATGGCAGTGGATATCCTGAAGGACTGAAAGGCGAATCTATTCCCGCAGGGGCACGAATACTTGCAGTGGTGCATGCTTTTTGTGTACTGCTATGCAACCGTCCTCATCGTTCTGCACTCACCGAGAAGGAAGCACTGCGAGAAATCGAACAGAATGCAGGTACACAATTCGACCCTGGTTTTGTAGCACATTTCAAGGATCTTTTGGTAGCCAGCTGGAACAACAGTACTGAAAATGACGCAACAGAAATCTATTTACCTCATGCGTATGGTGTGCTTAAAGATATTGCAGCAGCGCAGCATGAAACATTTGTACTCCATTCCATGACACAATCACTATCCGGTGCTCTCCACGTTGAAGTGGTTGCCAATATAGTGATTAAAACTGCCATGCAGCTTGTACCTTCAGATACTGGTGTACTGTTCCTTCCAGAATCAGGTTCGGATTATCTTCGTGCTCATACAGCTATGGGAGTTAATGAAAGGCATTTCCTTGGCAGTACAGCTCGAACTGGCACATACTTAACAGGAAGAGCTTATTATAGGCGAGAACCTTTCAAGTCTTCCTACATGGAGGATGATGTTCAGACGCGAAATGTGAGTGATGACTGGACACCGCTGCATTCCACACTGGTGGTTCCACTTACAGCCCAGGACAGGTGTGTAGGAGTTCTCAATCTATACTCCACAACGCCGAAGGCCTTCGACAGCAACGCAGTGCGAATCATAAGGCTTGTGGCAGGGCAGGCTGGACACGCTCTGGAGGGTGCATGCAAGTTTTCCGAAGTGCGAGAAACTGCCTATACTGATGCATTGACAGGACTGAGAAATGGCCGCTTCCTGCGTGAGTATCTGGATGCCGAGCTGAATAGAGCAACTAGAGAGAATCTGACTCTCTCCATTTTGAATATCGATCTGGATAAATTTAAACCGATTAATGACAACTTTGGGCATGCTATGGGAGACCAGGTTCTACGGGATGTTGGTGTGATACTTCAGAAAAATGTTCGAAGTTATGACCTGGTGGCTAGATATGCTGGTGATGAGTTCGTGGTGGTGCTGCCAGGGACAGAAGAGGTGGATGCGAGACAAATTGCAGAAAAATTGAAATTAGAAGTTCAAAATCACACTGCAACCGTTCAGCAGATACACACCAATTTTCCGCAGCTCGGCTTAAGTATAGGTGTTGCTGTCTATCCATGTGATGGAATGGACATGCAGGCTCTTCTGTGCACTTCGGATAGAGAGATGTATAACGATAAACGTTCCAGAACAGCAATGCGTGAAGCTGCCTGACCTGGCAGGATATTCTATCTGGGGAGTGGAAAGCGGTATCTTGCTTGCACAATGTATTGTTTAATAGAGACAGCATCCAGCCTATTTCAAGCAGGATACTGTCTCCATGTTTATCAGGAGCAGCCCATAACGGAGCCGCAGTTCAAGCATTTATAGCATGCACCATTGCGAACCATCAAACTTCCGCAGTCTGAACAGACAGGAGCATCTGCCTGGTTCTGGAATGTCTGCTGTTCATGATCTGTTATCTCTGTGTTACTGAGCTGTTGCACTGCAGATTCAAATATGCTGTTAATCTCTTGTGAACTGTCTCCAGCAAGGAATTTCAGCCCCAGCCATCTGAAAATGTAGTCGGATATGGATTTCGCAATTTTGATTTCAGGATTATTTGTGAATCCGGAAGGCTCAAATCTCGAGTGTGCAAATTTATCCACAAGCGTTTTTAATGGCACTCCGTACTGCAGAGCAAGTGAGATAGCAGTTGCAAACGAGTCCATCAGGCCGGAGATGGTTGAACCTTCCTTGCTCATTGTCAGGAATATCTCACCAGGCTGACCTTCTGGATAGAGACCAACTGTTATGTATCCCTCGTGACCTGCGATGCTGAACTTGTGTGTAATTGCCTGTCTCTCGTCTGGCAGCTTGCGACGCAGGGGTTGTTGTGGTATTACCAGTTTAGCCTCTGCAAGCTCACCAGATGTGGCGGCTTTGGAGTCTGAGCGTTTGGTGCTGAGTGGCTGGGTACGTTTGGATCCATCCCGATATATGGCTATTGCCTTCAGTCCCAGTCTCCAGCCCTCCATGTACACACCCATAATCTCTTCGGGAGTAGCTTCTGATGGCATATTCACCGTTTTGGAGATAGCTCCAGAGATGAAAGGTTGTGCGGCTGCCATCATTCTTACATGGCCCATATAATGGATGGTTCGTGTGCCGTTAGCAGGTTTGAAAGCGCAATCGAATACTGTGAGGTGTTCATTTTTGATATATGGTGCTCCCTCGATTGTATCATGCTCATCGATATACGCGATGATCTCACTTACCTCACCCTCCATATAGCCAAGGCGGGAAAGTGCTTCGGGAACCGTATTATTCACAATCTTCATCATGCCCCCGCCGACGAGACTCTTGTACTTAACGATTGCGATGTCGGGCTCTATTCCGGTGGTATCACAATCCATCAGGAAACCTATTGTGCCTGTTGGTGCAAGCACTGTAGCCTGAGCATTTCGATATCCGTGCATCTCCCCACTCTTGATCGCATCGTCCCAGCACTGTCTGGCAGCCCTAAGCATGTTTGCGGGTGTGAGATCAGCTGCAATATCTTCCACCGCTTCCCGATGCATCTTCATGACTTCCAGGAAGGAGGATCTATTTTTTTCATATCCTGCAAAAGTCCAGCCATGATCACGCGCAATTATGCTTGACTGATGGTACGCTGTTCCAGTCATGATGGCGGTAATGGCAGAAGCGTATGCTCTTCCCTCCGGGCTGTCATAAGCCAGTCCACGTGCCATTAGCAATGCGCCCAGGTTTGCATAGCCTAAACCTAATGGCCGGAAATCTCTGCTGTTCTGTTCAATTCGAGGAGTGGGATAGGATGCGTTATCAACAATGATTTCCTGTGCTGTGATAAATATGCGACAGGCATGCTGAAATGACTCTGAATCGAACTCTTTGTCAGCACTACGGAATTTCATCAGGTTTAGAGATGCCAGGTTGCATGCACTATCATTAAGGAACATGTATTCGGAGCATGGGTTAGAGGCATAGATTCTGTCAGTTGCTTTGCAGGTATGCCACTTGTTTATCTCTGTGTCGTACTGTATACCCGGATCCCCACAGATCCATGCTGCTTCGGCTATCTTTCCCATCAGCTCTTTTGCAGAATAGTCTGCTGCAGGCTCTCGACTAAGCAGATATTTGGTTTGCCATCGCGAGTTGGTTTCCACTGCTCTCATAAACTCATCGGTTACTCGGACAGAGTGGTTGGCATTCTGGAAGTTTACACTGTCGTACGCACCACCCGGAACGTTGAACATCCCGCTGTAACCAGCATCTATAAGTGCCCATGCTTTTTTTTCTTCATTCGCTTTGCATGTAATGAAGTCTGCAATATCTGGGTGCTCAATATCCAGGATCACCATTTTTGCAGCGCGCCGGGTTTTGCCGCCACTCTTGATGGCACCTGCGAACTGATCGAACCCGCGCATAAAAGATATCGGTCCAGATGCGGTACCACCACCCTGAAGAGGCTCTCTGGACGATCGGATAGTTGACAGGTTGGTGCCTGTGCCAGAGCCAAATTTGAACAGCATGCCTTCGGTTTTGGCAAGAGTAAGTATGGATTCCATGGTGTCATCCACGCTGTTTATGAAGCAGGCTGAGCATTGCGGACGAGGCTGATCTGGCAGACCAACATTAAACCAGACTGGAGAATTGAATGCACCCATCTGATGCAACAGAAGATATGTGAGTTCATCCTGAAAAGCCTGCGCATCTTCTTCTGTGGCGAAATACTCCATATTCCTGCCCCAGTCAGCCATTGTGTTTGCAACTCTGCCAATGAGCTGTCTAACGCTGTTCTCTCTTTCAGGAGTTCCAACGTGCCCACGGAAGTACTTAGATACAACCACATTTGTAGCTAACTGAGTCCATGATTTTGGAATTTCGCAGCCCTTCTGTTCAAAAACCTTTTCCCCTTTTTCATTGGAAATTACGGCATCTCGTAACTCCCAATCTACAGTGCTGTACACGTCACAGTTGGGCTTCGTGTAGTGGCGCTTTATGGTGAGTCCTTTTCCTCCATTTCGACGGCTGTTCATGAATGCCGACTGAGCGGGAGTGGTCTGTACAGCAGCTAGATCATTGAGTACTGGCAGATCAACGCCGGATGTAGTTTCCTGGGAATCGGGTTCTTGGCTCATTGTTATGATTTCCTCCTGAGTGATATGAATCATACTGATTCTATTAAATGCAGAACAAATGGATTAGTTCGAGCTATTCGTTTTGGGTGTTGTATTTCTACGAAGCATGTTAACTATCTCGCGGAACTGTGTGGCATCTTCAAACTGTCGGTATACAGAAGCAAATCTGACATACGCAACCTGATCCATGGCTTTAAGTCTGGCCATCACCATCTCTCCAATTTCTCTGGATGTAACCTCTTTCTGAAGCCGGTTATACAGCATACGCTCTATTTCCGAAGCTGCTTCTTCTAAGGCTTCCTGACTAATATGTCGTCCGGTTGCTGCAAGCTGCATTCCGTGGATTATTTTGTTTCTGTCAAATGGATCTCTACGATTACTGCTCTTTATGACAAAGAGCTGCATCTCCTCTATCTCTTCCAGTGTGGAAAACCGCCTGCCACAGGCTTCACATTCACGACGACGTTTTATGGCTGCACCATCGTTGTGTGTTCGTGTTTCAAGAACCCTATCGCGATTTTGTTGACCACAGAAAGGACATTTCATCCATCAGTCTCCCAACCCACATATCTATATACAGTGTTATATAGTAGCTTATCACCCTATGACTAGTTTGTCAAGTGCTATTTTCTGGATTTTTCCTATTTATGAGGCAGGGTAGGCTGGATAAAGAGGTGAGCATAACGTACTCTATATAAACTAGCCCTGATATGAGAATGGCTTAGGGTAAGAAGGTTTATTCAATAGCCTGGTGGTACTGAAAATTCCCCCATAGAGCAAAGTGTTGGACAATGAGGTGGAAGATAGAGATGTGGATAATTCACTGAGGTGGGGCAGGGTAATTAATAAATTTTGCAAACTAATTGTTTACTATCGACAAAATTTCGATAGTATTTGAAACCTGGACACAAACGACAGGGTAGAAAAATTGCTGATTTTTAGAAACATTATAAAATCGATAAATCAATGAATATTAAATGCATATAAAAGGAACTAATATGCCATAAGTATCGTAATGTAGGAAACAAATTCTTAAACCAATATGAACTAAATTCTTGAAACTTTGGTACACTTTATCAGGTTGATATTATTGCTGGTTATATTGATATTAGTGATTGACAGAGTATAACATTTTATACCATAATCCAGATGAACTGAATGTTTCCCGTTACTGTGGATCAGTTTTGCTGACAGTTATTCAAAGTTCCTGATTTATCCAGAAAGCTAATTCATGCCTCAAGGTAACGATCCAGATTCTCTTTCGAGATGTCTTGCTAGCAAATCACGCCGGGCGATTCTTCTACAGCTGCGTAGTGGTCCCAAAACCGTATCAGATCTTGTCGAGATGACAGGTTTGAAACAGCCGAATGTATCCAACCATCTAGCTTCTATGAGAGAGATGGGTGTTGTTGGTACACTGCCCGATGGAAGGAAAGTGTTCTACTTCATAACTGATCCTTATGTGGACAGTATGATTAAAATTGCGGACTTAACTTTCTCCCCGGACCAGTCTCGTTCCATACACCATCATAAAAATGGGGCTGCTGTTTCAGACAACAATCAGTATCTTTTGAGCATTAGAGAAGTATATTTCAAAACATTACAAGACGGGGATGAAGATGGGGCAATCACTCTAGTGAACGACATCCTGTCTCATGAAGTGCCAATGTTAGAAATATACAGTGAAGTTTTCGAGTGGTGTATTGAGAAGTTTGGGAGGATGTATATTGCTGGTGAACTTGATGTGGCAGCAGAGCATGCCGCTTCCAGCATAACTGAACGGATGATGGCACGTGTCTCTCAATACTATATGCCTATCAAGAGGGGTACATCTCTGGCAATCCTTGGGTGTGTTGATGGGAACTGGCATGAGATGGGTTTGCGAATGATTGCAGATGCATTAAGAAATGCAGGCTGGAAGATATTGTATCTTGGTGCTAGTGTCCCTACAGATAGTTTTATTGATACGGTAACCAGCTTTAAGCCTAATCTTGTTGCTCTATCCTGCGCAACGCACGATCAGATTGAAACACTTCGAGAGCTAGTGCATGAGTTAAGAACTGCTCGAGTTGACAGGAATCTGCAGTTTATTACAGCGCTCGGGGGAAATGCTGTGAACGTGCAACTACCCCCAGTGACCTTACAGGATGATGAGTTCTGTGCGAATGGTATAAACGATTTTATTGATACCGTAGCTCAAACACTAAGCATTCCTGCTTAAACATACGATCTTTGCTAATATGTAATTAAAAATAGTCAGTTTATCAGGGCTTCCTGGATGAAGCGTAGCATTTGTGCAAACAGATGAGGATGAGTATCCTGGATACCATGGTGCTTGCCCGGATAGAGCATCATCTCAAATGGTTTGTTGAGCCTCTGAAATTCCGCAACAAGCCGTAGCGTGTTTATAACGTGCACATTATCATCGGCTGTGCCATGAATAATAAGATATCTGCCTTTTAGCCTCTCAGCCATCGCAATGGCATTAGTGGAAGCATATCCTTCTGGATTATCCTTGGGAGTACGCATGTATCTTTCAGTATAGATGCTGTCGTATAGTTCCCAGTGGGTTACCGGTGCTACAGAGATTGCGCACCTGAATGTATCACATCCTTTCAGAATACAGATACTCGCCATGTGTCCGCCATAACTCCAGCCCCAAATGCCCACGTTCTCCGACTTAACCCATGGCTGTTTCTTCAGCCATTTTGCAGCAGCTATCTGGTCATCAGTTTCAAATTTGGTAAGATTGAGGTATGTACACTTTTCAAATTTACTGCCTCTCATCCCTGATCCCCTGCCATCCACACGGACAGTTATTACACCGTTCGCTGCTAAAACCTGATCAAATCCGCCACCCATCCAGCTGTTTCGTACCACCTGTGAACCAGGTCCGCCGTATGTATGCATCAGAACAGGGTACTTTTTACCTGGATCGAAATCCATAGGTTTTAGTATCATTGCATTCAATTTCAAAGTTTTACTGATCGGGATCTCGATGAATTCCCATTTGGGTACTTCATAATTTTTAAGCAGCGGCATAGGATTGGAAATCAGTAAGATTTGTTCTG
>JAJZFJ010000019.1 GCA_021805395.1 bacterium | reverse complement strand
ATTAACAGAAGAGGTGCCAGCAATGGGTGCTGTAGTAGATGATGGTCCGGTGTAACCAGGGAACAGTTCATTAAGAGCTTCATCCAGGTTGTCTGCCATCACTTCCTGGTTGCCATATGCAACAATGACTTTGGCCAGCTTAGGCAGCTGCCCACTAGTGGTGGTAGCTTCCACATACAGTGGTGCAATGTATAATAGTGAGCGGTCAACGGGAATAACTAGCAGATTACCCAGCGAAGCTGAAGAGCCGCCAGATCTGAGAAGAGATAACTGGGGCGAGATCACTCTGTCAGAATTAATGCGCTGTACTATCTGTGATGGACCAAGAACTGAAGCCTGTTGTGGGAACCTGTATAGAACCAGTTGTCCATAGTGGGGTGGATCACATCTCGCACACATCCAGCCAAGGATATTTTGATCTTCCTTATTGATTGGTGACAGAGGACTCATAAGCACGAATTCAGGTTTGTTCGACTGTGCATTCACAGACTGTGCACCCAAATCTGGCAGCTTCATAACAACATAATAAGGACTCATGGGATTACTAGGAGCGTTAGGATCGCTGCTGGGTTCATTGGGTACTGCCCATGCATCCTCTTTCTGATAGAACACAAGTGGGTCATCCACATGGTATGCGGCGTATATTGCCCTCTGAATGAGGAACATATCTTCAGGATAACGAATGTGCTTCTGCAAACCTGCAGGCATGGCACTTAATGGCTGCATCAGATGAGGAAATATTTTATTCCATGTCTGAATGATGGGATCTCTGGGGTCAGAGATATATAGATTAACTTTTCCTGTGTAAGCATCCACTGTGGCTTTCACGCAGTTGCGAATGTAGTTAGGCGACTCATAAGCTTGAGGATTCACTGCAAGCTCACTTGCCGTGGAACAGGGGTAGCGGTCTGTGATGGTATAGCAGTCCAGCATCCATACCAGATGTCCGTTATCAGGATCCACAACCAGGTAAGGGTCGTGATCCTGCTGGAGAAAGGGGGCAACTAACCGTACTCTATGACGGATATCCCGTCGGTAGATTATTCGTGTTTTAGGTGTGAGATTGTCTGCCAGCAGCAGATTCCAGTCTCCCAGTCTGATAGCAAACGCCAGCTTTTTCAGTAATGAGGAGCCAATCACTATGCCTCCAGAGCCATTGTAACTGCTATACTGGTCTTCCCCATTTGCTGTGTTGCTAGTGGAAGGATAGTCGAACTCTTTCTGTTTGGTATCGACATACACATGGCCTTCAGACAAGGTTCCGTAATAGATATCTGGACGTGTGACGGAAATGTTTGAGGCATTCGCCGATTCCTGTGGAGGAAAGCCCTGTATCAAATCGAATGGACTACCGTCAACCGTTTTGTTCACTGGCGACATCATCAGACCATAGCCATGGGTATATATAAGCCTTTTGTTTTGCCATGTCTGAGCGGATGCAGGAAGCGCTCCTACATTCATCTCTCGAGGTGCCAGCATCACCTCCCGAAGCTGACCATCATTCACCACATATCGGTCTATGCTGATATCGTTACTAATGGAGCCATCTACTCCCATTTTCTGAAATGCATAGTAAGGCTTGATAGTATCCAGCTGCTCGTAGACTTTTCCTAAGTAGCTATGGTCCCAAACTCGCACGTTATTAAGAGTGGCGCTGTTTTTCTGAAGATCAGCTGCTGTGAGAGTTTCACCAGCAGGAAAATTGTCCACTTCAGTAACATGCTTCAAATCGTAAGCTTCACGGGTGTATCTTATATTCCTTCGTATAAATGGCTTCTCCATACTGAACTGATTGGGAGTTACCATCAGTTGCTGCACAGCGTAGGGCAAAATACTCCCACCTATAATGAGCGCAGCCAGCCAGCAGACGCCGAACAGGGCAGGAAGTCTCAGGTTCTTTAATTTTATTGCAACAAAGCATGAGATGCCTGTACAAACCAGAAAGATAATCTGCAGATCCATGGCTGGCAGTGTAACGTGAGTTGCGGCGTATCCCGGACCAGAAAAGATGCCGTTTGCATTCTGCAGCAGATCATAGGCTCCCATGCGTGTTCCAAAAGCCTGAATCAGAGCAATCATCCCCACCAGAATTAATATGTGCGCTCGGGCTTTGGAAGTTGAAACAGTATCCTTGCTGCTGTTAGAACTGAAAGCTAAAAGATATAAAAAGAAAGTGCCTATGAGAGTTATGATAAATAATGAAAGCAGGAAATAGTAGATCTGGTTATAAAATGGAACCTGAAAAACGTAGAATCCGATGCTGTTATGAAACAGTGGATCAATCCCCGGGAACCTGGTACCATTCAAAAAAAGGAGCCAGTCGGCCCAGTTCTGCGAACCAAAAAGACCTCCCCACAGGCTTAATAAAATAGCAATCCCTAGTATTAGGAGACCAAGGAATTTCTGTATCATGGTTGCCAGATCTTCACCAACTCTGTCTATCAGATCAGCATTCACCACATTAGGAACGAACTTTGAAGCATACCTAAGACTGCCATAGAAAACCAGAAAGAAAGTCACAGAGGCTAGCAGGTACAGTTCAGTTTTGGAAACCAGTTCTGTTGTGAAAACCTGGGTCGCATGAACTTCTTTAAACCACAGCCAATCTGTGAAAAGGGGAACCGCATTATGAATAGCAACGAATGCGAGGAAAAGCACTCCCACTACTAATACAAAGAACTTTGAAGACTTACCGATTTTAATGCTGTCCATGTGGGCATGGGGCAATATAATATCTGGCTCTCTATCTCCTGGTCGCATTCTTTCCTCCGGTTTTCTGTATTAGAAGTCTACCTTAATCAACGTAAACTGTGTTGAACAGGTTTCAATGCACTAGGGTGGAAATTTGCAAGTACAGCTTATTATCGTTATCAATATTGTTCGTGGAGATGAGTGGCAGGTATAGCAAATTGAAGTTGAGGAACGGCATACTTCAGACGCAGATTTGTTTGCCCGTAAGTATGCCGTGCTGTCTATCGTAACCCTGCAACAGTAGCATTGTGTGTCACAAGAGCAGGACCACTCTGAGGTACAATTGCCGAATTTGTGAAGGTGATGTTCTCGGCATTGGTAATGTTTGCTCCACGCGATGAACTGATCTGAACATTGTCAAATCTGATATCTTTAATTTTCATCTGCGGTAAGCCCACTATCAGAATTGCTAATCCACAATTCACAGCTTTTAGATTGGATATGGTGATGTTTTCCCATTTCGGAGTTGTAGCGGTAATTGGAGAAAGTGCTATACTTTGTGGATTAGGCGGAATATGTGGATAGTAGCTTGTGATGAGAATTGGCACGTTCACATTATCCATCGTGATGTTCTGATATTTAAGGTTCTCTACTAACCCACCTTCACCCTGACTTGCTTTCATTCTAATGCCTGCCTCGGTTCCATCGAATTTACAGTCTTCCACAATTAAATTCTGAAGCCCACCTGGTGTCTGGCCACCAATGGACATGCCGTGACCATGCAAAAATGTGCAGTGGGATATCAGAAAATTAGAGCATGATGGGTCTTTGCTGTCGCCTTTGCCAGAGGGCTTGATAGCGATGCAGTCATCGCCTACATCGAAGGTACAGTTAGTTATCAGGAAGTTATGACCAGACGGATCTATCCCATCTGTATTAGGCGAATTAGATGGTGATTTAATCTTTATTCCATCAATAATCACATCAGTGCATCTCTCAGGTACAAGATGAAATGACGGTGAATTGATGAGAGTCACTTTTTGTATAAGTACCCGTTTACAGTTCGAAAAGACAATTAAGTTGGGTCGTCTTGGCAGGTCGGGAGATATATCGCTTCCGTCAGGCTTCCTGTATTTTGCCCACCAGGGCGAGCCTTGACCATCAATCGTACCATTTCCTGTGATTGCTATGTCATGTGCATTTTCAGCTGAGATGCAGTTTTGATAGGAACCACCTTTCATTGGGTATGTGTTGATTGTATTAATAAACAGGAGGGTGGCGCCGTTGCGAATGTGCAAATTTGTATTGCTGTGTATAACCAGCGGACCAGTAACATAACGACCAATTGGTACTTCCACCGTGCCACCACCTGCCTTTGAACAGGAGTCTAGTGCCCATTGAAAAGAGATGGTGTTTACGGTTTTATCATCTCCCTGTGCTCCATATTGCCGGACATTAAACTGGTCGTGCGGGATCCTGGGATATGCTATCTGAGTTTTAGAAAGCTCACTACTTTTATTAAGAGATGCGAGAGATCCGATAGATGAGCCATCTATTTTTGAGCTGACTGGCATCTCAACGACGAGAGAATGAGCTGACGGAGTTGCATAAGCGACTTTCATTGATACTAACGGAAACAAAACAAAATTTGATATACAAAATAGTATTTTGTGAGTTTTAAGTAGGTGCATCGTGTCACTTCCCTTCGAAAACTTCAACAATGAGTTTTCTTGTTAATACTCTCCAAGCATTATCTTCCACTATTACTCCTTTTTGATGCAATAAATCTGCAACAGGTTTCATATAAATTAAAGGAACCTCATTAGCAATTCATGCGTTAGTTGTTTGTGGCGTGCAAAACTCATCAGGAGAATGTGATGTTATCTCAAAAAATTGGACTGGTTTGGTTTAGAGGTGGATTACGCCTCCAGGATAATGCATGCCTCCAAGCAGCTCTCAAAGAAAATTCACAGGTTTACTGCTGCTTTCTGCTGGATGATCATTATATGCGCAGTTCTGATATTGGAGCAGCACGTGCCGCATTCCTGTTCAGCAGTTTGAACGTGCTTGCCACTGATATCGCAGCTCTTGGCGGCGAGCTTATATTGCGCAGGGTATCAGATATTCCAGATGAGATAGTGCGAATAGCTAATGAATGCGGTGCTTCAAATGTGTATGCAAACCTGGATTATCTGCCTTATCCAATCAGCAGAGATAAAAGAGTGCAGGAACTGCTGCAGGAATCAGGCAAGGATTTTAAATTATATAACGATCAGCTGCTGGTTCACCCAAACAGAGTATTTTCAGACAATGGAAGTCCTTATACAGTATTTACACCTTTCAAAAGAAAATGGGAGATGACAGTTTCCGTTCCTGAAAGGTTTGCATATGAAAATGAGCTATATAAACTTAAAACAAGCCGTAGAGTGAAAATAGTTCCGATACCTGTCCTTGCTGATTATGGTTTGTCACTCAGACAGCAGATTGATCCTGCTGGAGAACATGAGGCCCTGAAAACACTGAGTGATTTTAAGTCCAATGGATTGTCGCAGTATCATCATAACAGGGATCTATGTGCACTTCCTAACTCAACCTCTCGCCTTTCCATGCACCTCAAATGGGGCACTGTCTCTATACGGGACTGTTATCGTGCTGCATACGCACAAGGTGGCCCAGGTGCGGTGAAATGGATTGACGAACTGGCATGGCGAGAGTTTTATTATGCTGTCGCATTTCACTTTCCTCATGTGCTTACCTCGCCGATGCTAAAAGAGTATGATAACTTTCCCTGGAACGAAAATATGGAGCTACTAGCGGCATGGAAAGAGGGCATGACAGGTTATCCTTTCGTGGATGCTGGAATGAGACAGCTTAACGCTACAGGGTGGATGCATAACAGGCTGCGGCAGGTGGTGGCCTCTTATCTGTGCAAAGACCTGTTGATTAACTGGCAGGAGGGCGAGCGCTATTTCATGCAGATGCTTACTGATGGTGACTGGCCAGCTAATAATGGAGGGTGGCAGTGGGTATCAGGTTCAGGGACAGATCCCAGACGTGCGACACGCATTTTTAATCCCGTTCTTCAGCAGCAAAGATATGATTCTGATTTCGAATACGTTCGACGATGGGTGCCAGAGTATGGTACCACCAGGTATCCACAACAGCCGATTGTGAATCATGAGGAAGGAAGACGCAGATATCTGGATGTATTTGCAATGACGGCAGCAGGCAGATCTGTAATTAAGGAGCAGAGGCGGGCTGAAGAACTTGAAAGGAGGCAGGAGCTTGCAAAGGCTAAGAAGTTACAGGGAAAACTATTCTAGTTTAATTTTAAAAATGAGCAGGGTACAAGTCTGATTTGTACCCTGCGTTACGAAATTTACGCTTCACAAAACCCAGGTTTCAGAATTAAATTCCTACAGTTCACGCATTCCAGAATCCACCATTCCGATGATGAGAATGAATGACGAATAGTGAAATGAAGACAGGACTGGCTTAATCCTTACGGAGGGCAGCTTAAAGCATTTATGTTCACATTTGGAATGGTTTTAGGGATGAACTGTCTGTCAAGGAACTGGCTTAGCGGGATCATTTTCTTCAGGATGCCTGCCGCATATGCGTTTCGTTCAATATCCAGCATGTCAGCATCCGTTGGAGTAAGATGCTCATACTTCACCCTTCCTGGAGGATTGGTAAGTACAAAATCGAGGAGTTTTACTTTTTGGTGATAATAGTGAGCTCCTATCCTGGCTGCCAGAAGTCTGTGCGTATCCGCCCATTTGCCACTCTCGGCAATTCCTCTAACTAAATCACGTATCTGGTTTGGATGATTTTTGATGAGGGAATCGCTAACAACCAGTACACATGATATAAAGTGGGGCCATAGCTGGTAGGAGTAGTAGAGGACTTTGCCAACTCCACTGAGTTGAGCCGCCCCAGCAAAAGGTTCGCCGACAAAATATCCCGCTATTGCATGTGCTGCGAGTGCTGATGGCATATCTGGCGGAGCAAGCTGTACAAATTTAATGGAGTTTTTGGGTACACCTTGAGCTTGCATTGCATGCAGCAGAACTAGGTACTGATTACTTTCGAAGCTGGGGATAGCAATCTCTTTGCCTTCCAAATCCTTCAAGCTCTTTGCGGTGCTGTTCTTTGCTATGATCATAGTCGACCCATCTCGATGTCCAAGGTATACAATTTTACAGCCTACACCTTCTGAGGCCATCTGCATAGCCATGGGAGCAAGCATAAACGTTGCATTCAGCCTGCCCGATTTGAAAGCCTCAGCTACTGTTGGCCAGTCGTGATAGAGGCGAGAATCGAACCGCATTGTGCTGCTCGTTTTGGAAGCGAAAGCAGTAACAGGACATGTTAGGTGGCATGTAACTGGGAGAAAGCCAACAGTTAACACCTTTATTGCAGCCCCCTGGGAGTTCACCAGAGGCGCTTTATGCTGCCATGGTTTGAATCTGAAAAGTCCTATTAGAAGTAGTGCTAGTATAAATACTAAAACTTGTACAACGTAGTTCTTACGCTTCATCGAATTTTCTCCCTAACCTCATTGTTAATCGTAGTCGGCACCAAGTGCCTGTAACAGTCGTTTGGTGTTCTCAACTATTTTTGGATTTGTGGCACTTCTCTCCTTCACCTCTCCGTTCAATGGAAGTTCGCATGAAACATGAGCGGG
>JAJZFJ010000050.1 GCA_021805395.1 bacterium | reverse complement strand
TCCCTCCCTATTCAGTCGGCGAAGTGCGTCCATTGAGGGGTGCAGGCAGACGTGAGATAGGGCATGGCGCCCTTGCTGAACGTGCGCTTGTACCTGTGCTTCCTTCTAAAGATGAGTTCCCTTACGCATTTCTGCTCCAGAGCGAGGTTCTCGAAAGCAATGGATCTACATCCATGGCCTCTGTATGTGGTTCTACTTTGTCTCTCATGGATGCAGGAGTTCCTATCACATCTCCTGTTGCTGGCATTGCAATGGGTCTGATGTCGCTTGATGGAAAGTTCAGCGTACTTACTGATATTCAGGGTATGGAAGACTTTTCAGGAGATATGGACTTCAAGGTAGCAGGAACATCAACTGGTATCACAGCAATACAGCTGGATTGTAAACTTAGAGGACTCCCCCGTGAGGTGATGGTGAGTGCGCTTGAGCAGGCTCGAGTTGGCAGGCTGCATATTCTAGAGAAGATTACAGACTGTCTCATCGCACCACGTATCGAGATGTCCAAATTTGCCCCTGCAATTATCACTGTTGAGATTAATCCTGAACGGATTGGTGAGGTGATCGGACCAGGCGGCAAAACTATCAAGAAAATTACAGCTGAGACCGGTGCCCAGATTGACATTCAGCAGGATGGCAAGGTTTATATTGCCTGTGTCGACCAGGAGGGCGGCAAGCGGGCTGCAAACATGGTCATGGCACTGGGAGGTGATATCACCCCTGGTGAGACCTATACTGGAAAAGTAACCAGAATCATGGGTATTGGCGCCTTTGTAGAGATTATGCCAGGCAAAGAAGGCCTGGTACACATCAGCCATCTGGCATCTCCTCCTCCACGCCGCCCGGATGATGTTGTGAAACTTGGCGATGAAATTAAGGTGCGAGTCATCGAGGTAGATGGTCAGGGAAGAGTGAACCTGTCTGCAATTAATCTGGATCAGCCTTTTGAAGCCGGAATGACTCGACGTGATGAAGGTGGAAGAGGCGATAGAGGCGATCGAGGTGGCGACAGGGGTGGTAGAGATCGTGACCGTGGTGGTAGAGACCGAGACAATCGTGATCGAGGAGACCGTGATCGACCTCGCAATCCCCAACCCGAAGCTGCCGCAGCCGCACCAGTAGTTGAGGAAGAGGAAAGCAGCGAGATGCCTCGTGTAAGGTTCCGACCTCGTAGATAAGGAGACTACCTTGTGCAGATAAGAGTTTGTGTATGGTAAAGAATGAACATTCCCTTGACGGGCAGCCTGTGTCTGATGAGTTAGTCCTGTCAACAGACCTCCAGGAAGGGGTTGTGCTACTAGCCTCAGCAGGCTTATACACAATTCAGCTTCAGTCGCCCTCAGGCGAGCAGGGAAGTGTTGTGAAATGTTCTCTCAGGGGAAACCTGAAGAAATCTCTCACCTACTCAACAAGTTCAAGTCAGCCTAGAAGAGTTACAAGAGCAAAACGCCCACGCACCACTGATTCAGTGGCCGTGGGCGATCGTGTTCGTATAGTGACAAGCGATGATAAAGTCGGGATGATAGAAGAGGTTTTACCGCGCAGAAGCAAGTTTTCACGTTTGGGCTTTAGAGGACAGGAACAAACAATTGTAAGTAATCTCGATCAGCTTGTGATTGTTTTCGCATGTGCAGAGCCAAATCCCGATTACTGGATGATTGATAAGTGGTTAATTGCCGCAGAAATCTACGGGTTAAAAGTTCTGCTCATTGCTAACAAATGTGATCTTGTTGATGAAGTCGCCCTCAACGCCATTCTTGGTGAGTATTCACATTCCGGGTACCAGATGATAGCTACCAGTGTAAGAAACGGAACCGGTGTTGAAGAGCTTAGGGGTTTACTTAAAAATACCATATCCGCATTCACGGGTCCATCTGGTGTGGGTAAGTCCAGTCTGCTAAATTCTCTGCAGCCCGGTCTTCAGTTAGCCGTAGGAGCAATAGGCCAGACCACGTGGAAAGGCAAGCACACAACAACCGCCCGCAGCCTTATACCCTTGGAAAGCGGAGGGTGGGTTGCTGATACCCCGGGTTTAAGACAGCTGGAACTTCCTCCCATGACACGAGAAGAGATTATCTCATGCTTCCCGGATTTCCTGAATGTGCTGCAGGTCTCCTGTCGTTTCCAGAACTGTAAACACGACATGGAACCAGATTGCCAGTTAAAGCTCGCAGTAAAGAATAAGCTGGTGAATGAGCGTAGATACAAGAACTACCTGGAGATAGCCCGCTCAATGGAGGATCCTAGACACTGATGCCAGAAGATCTGGAGCTGAATATTCGTGCAGCGATTCATTCTGATGTATTTGCCACTGAGGGTATCAGGAGGGAAGTTGGCTGGGAAAAAGCACCTTCTGATCACATTATATGGCCAGATACGGATGAAGATTGGAGTGAGCATGGATATTACAAAGAGATTGTTGCGGAAATAGATGGAGTGATTGCCGGGAAAGTTGGACTCGAAGCCTATGTACCACCATTTGCCCGAATGGTAGATCTGGCAGTACGCCCAGACTATCAGAGAAGAGGCATTGGGAGGAAACTCATTAAGGCATGCTGCGTCGAATCTGCACGTAGAGGATTCACAGCACTATATCTTCAGACTGAAACCAATAACACAGCAGCTCATGCTCTCTACAAGTCATTAGGCTTCCTGCAGACCGCACATGGCAGGATGTTACGAATGATCCATTTTCTGGATTATCCTTTGATCGCCAATTTCTGCCGCACACATCCATTGTACAACTATTCATGCGATCCCTCTCACAATTCGATCAGGGACTGGTTATTGAAATGGAGCGACTATTTAACAAGGGATAACATAGTAATCAATCTTAATAGCGGGTCTACGCGGGGGGAAAGTTCATACCTGCTGCCATCCTTTCCTGCGATCGAGTTCTTCAACTCTAAATCCGAGTTAGATTTCAAAGCTGAACTAGAACTGAACGCAGAACGTGACTTGGAACCTGGTCATCATTTCGAAGTGGTATTTCACATTGAAAACCGTGGCAGTCGTCATCTGGAAGGAGTTTTGCAGTTTCTTATCCCTATGGGAATACTGCTTAAAGGTCCCGAATGGTGCAAGGAGAAAACTCTGGAATTGAGTGTCTTGCCAGGAAAGAAGTTTTCTCAGTCAATCACATTTACTGTTGATCCATACTTCGAAAATTCACTGCTTAACAGATTGAATTGCCCGAGTATGCCAATTTCATGCAGACTGTTTTTTAATTCGAAATATGCAATTCTTTCTCAGTCACTTCATATTGCCACTCCATTCAATCACTCCTGAGAAAATGCTTTCGTATGAACCATCTGCGAATTCGAGATCAAATCGAATGGAACCTTATTCCACTATGCACTGTTAATACTTCGGATGTATTCAATCTGTGCTGAAACGGATTGTCCCTAGGGTATTCTTAGACAATACAACGCTAATTTTGGAGATTCTATGAGAACGCTTACTCTGGTATTGATTGCACTCACCTTTTCCCAGCTCCGATTGTTCGCGAGTTCTTCTTCCCCTGTTCTGGTCCCCGCGTATAATGCATACTCAGCTCCAAACCCATTTGCCATTGATGTAAGTGGTGGAAGCTTAACAGGATGGGATAGCTCAAAAACATCGATTTTCTGGATGGTCAAAGTCGACATGGCAGGTACACTCGATGTGGGGTTATCACTCAGTCTGCCAAAAGGTGATTCGTCTGAAATTGGACTGAATGTGGGCGACCAGCACTATGCTGCCACAGCTGCTGGTGATGGCTCAAAGCCTGTTGAAATCCATTTTGGTAGTGTGAAAATTGATTCTCCGGGGTATGTAAAATTCACTTTAACCGGTGAGTCGAAAACTGGAAAGAGTTTTGGAACACTGCACTCTCTGGTGCTAACGGGAGACGATGCCTCCGGGGTTAAAGTTGTAACACCACCTGCTCAGCGTGGAGCTCCTTCAGTACATCTGTTTTATCAAGTTCCTGATAACCAGCATGTGGTTGAATTTTATACAGAAGTAAAGGGTCTTACAACACCTTTAGATAGTTTTTACATGGCCTGTGGCTGGCAAAGAGGCTATTTTGGTATGCAGGTGAATAGTCCTACCCAACGCAGGATTCTTTTTTCTGTGTGGGATAGTGGAAATAACAAAGTAGATCCTGCTAAAACACCCATTGCAGATCAGGTTCATGTGGTGGCGACAGGGCCTAATGTGAAGGCTGAACGATTTGGCAATGAGGGGACAGGGTCACACTGTATGCTGTTGTATCACTGGCATAAAGGTGAGACATACCGTTTCCTTGTTACAGCCAAGCAGGGTAAAACACATACGGTTTATAGTGGATACTTCTATATGCCAGAAACTGAGAAGTGGCAGCTCATTGGTTCAATTAGTGCCCCTGGCAATAGCACAATGTATGGACTATACTCATTCGATGAAGATTTCTGGAGCAGTAATGGTTATCTGAGACGATCTGCTGATTTTTCAAATCAATGGGTCAAATTTAAAAATGGGGGATGGCATGCTTTCACCAGTGCAGTTTTCAGTGATACAGGTGGGAAGTGGCGTACGGACTATAATGCCCGTCCATTTAAGGATGGATTCATAATTTCTGGGGGCGGATTTAAGGACGGCACAGTGAAGTATGGCGATATACTTAAAGACCAACTGACTGGAGAGCTTCCATACAAGGTTCCGTCTGCGTTAGGAGGCTGGAAGCCTAAACTGTATGTCAAGATTGATACCTCACAGGCTCCTGATCTTCAGCAATGGGCACAAGATGCAGCAACACTAGATGAAGTTTGGTATCCTAAAATCGTGAAGTATCTCTGGACTCCTGGCTGGCTCCCCCCCAACCATATTACTATCTCGCTGCAGAACATGGGAGGAGTGGCATATACGGCCGGAACCACCATTACAGTGAGTGCCCAGTATGTGAGATCCAACCCCAAAGATATTGGCCTGATCGTGCATGAGCTTACACATGTAGTTCAGAACTATCCAAGCTACAACGCTTCATGGCTGGTTGAAGGTATTGCGGACTATGTGAGGTTCTGGCTGTACGACTTAAAAACCCCTCGGCCAGTAATCAATCCTGATACAGCCAGTTACCATGACGCCTATCGAACAGCAGCCTCCTTTTTGGCATGGGTAACCGCTCACTATGACAAAAAACTCGTACCACATCTCAATGATGCGCTTAGAGCTGACACATATTCTCATGCTACTTTTAAAGCTCTCACGGGTGTTGGGCTGAATGCACTTTGGAAAGAATTCACAGACAGAATTCGAGAGGGTAAAGCTAAGGAGTTTGTGTCTAATTAAGATGCCCTAATCTTGCAACGAAAATTAGCGGTATTCCCAGTAGTTCCTTCTGCATATTGTCTAGTACATTAGTGTAAGACATATCTGCAGAAGGAACTGCTTTTTGTCTGCCCTCAAGTTTGGAAGATGGTACTTATTTTAAAATCAGAAGCTATGTCGATAGCATGACCGTGAACATCTAATAGTCACGAATGAGGAATCATCAGGATGATGATATAACATCTCTTGATATGTAAACACCTGGCACAATTTCATGTCTTGTAGACGAATGTATACCTTGACCGTAATAAGGGTCACACCGTAACATGAGTGCCATCGGAGAGATGTCCGAGTGGTCGATGGTGCGGCTCTCGAAAAGCCGTGTGCCGTAAGGTACCGTGGGTTCGAATCCCACTCTCTCCGCTACTGAAAGTGTGAATTGCTATGACGGACTTTGATGACTTGGTTGATATTCCCGATGATGATACTTCCCTTTTCAGCTCCTCGATTGTAGATAACCTCTCAGACGGCACCAGGCTGGATCAGTATATGGTTAAGCTGATTCCTGATTTTTCGCGTGCACAAGCCCAGCGTTTGATAGATGAACCCACAGGATCGTCCGGGGTATGGGTGAATGGAAAACCGAAAAAGTCCAGCTACAAAGTTAGAATGGGTGATGTGATTACATTCAGTTTTGCAGAGCCAAAAGAGATGTCTGCTTTGCCAGAAGCCATCCCTCTCGATATTCTGTATGAGGACGATACTGTAATTGTGGTGGACAAGCCTCGAGGAATGGTGGTCCATCCAGCACCTGGCTCACTAAATGGGACGCTTGTGAATGCTCTACTGGGACATACTCAGTTATTGTCCAGCCAAGGAGGTCCTTTGAGACCGGGTATTGTCCATAGACTGGACAAGGACACAGGTGGACTGCTTATGATAGCGAGAACTGAAATGAGCCACCGATCTCTGCAGAAGCAGATTCAGCAGCGGACAGCAGAAAGACGCTACAAGCTGATAGTTTGGGGAAAGCCTTCATTCAGGCAGGCAACAGTGGATGCCCCAATTGGCAGAGATCCTGTGGACAGACTGCGTATGGCAGTGATAACAGATCCTACATTCAAATCGCGTGCTGCGCGTACTGATTTCACTGTACTTGAAAGTTACGACTCAGGTTTTAGCTTACTGGAGGCGAAATTACACACTGGCAGAACTCATCAGATACGAGTGCATGCAGAGTATATGCACTACCCAGTGGTTGGGGATACTTTATACGGAGGCATACAGAAAATTGCCAGCCATATCCCTGCACAGAAGAGGGTACTTCTACAGTCTGCAATTGAGAGACTGGAGGGGCAAGCGCTGCATGCTTACTCTCTGGAGTTTGATCATCCTGTCACGGGAGAAAGAATGATGTTTAAATCTCCATTGCCAGAATGTTTTGAAAAGCTGATATCCTCTCTCTAGGCTACTTTTTGTTCAACATTTTGTGAAAGAGCAAACTCAATTTCACTGCATAAATCTGTAATATGGAATGGTTTGGAGAGTGAGCGGGTACCTGTATTTTTAAGAAACAGTTTGATGTTTGGAGCCTGGTTATCCCCAGTTACAAACAGAACATTTGGGACAGGTTTCATTTTGCTTATCTGTTCATAGAGGTCTGTACCCTTCATATCCGGCAGGTTAACATCAAGCAGTATTAAATCAACAGGTGTGTTTTGCAGTGCACACAAAAGCTCCTGAGCTGTTCCGAACCCTTGCACCCTGTGCCCCAACTCCTCAATCTGTTCTACAATCAGTTCTCTTACAGACTCGTCGTCATCTACTACTGCAAGGTGGGATCCCTTCAGAGTATTTGTGAAAAGCAGCTTCGTTTCGGAGGGAAAAGGTTTTACATCTACGGACGGGATTGAGATTCTAAATGTGGTTCCCATGCCTACTATAGATGCCACTGCTAAGCTGCCACCATGCGCTGTCACGATTTCGTGACAGATTGCCAGTCCTAACCCGTGGCCATCCTCTTTGGTTGTAAAATGGCTATCGAATAGATTACGCTGGTCTTCAGCAGGAATGCCGGGACCATTATCTGCCACTTCAATATAGGGATGACCTTC
>JAJZFJ010000298.1 GCA_021805395.1 bacterium | reverse complement strand
ATCTCATTAAACACCCTCAGGAAGAGGATCTCTATGCCGGTGTCGAACACAGGCAGACTGACGAGGTGATGCAGTGCCTGAAGCTGATATCGCGTCCGGGGTGTGAAAAGATATCGAGATATGCCTTTGAGTATGCACGTATGAATGGACGCAAAAAGATAACCTGCATGACTAAAGGCAGCATTATGAAGCTCACCGACGGTCTCTTCCTGAGGGTGTTTAATGAGATTGCCGACCTGTATCCTGATATTGACCATGAGCATATCGATATCGTAGAGGGTGCTGCACGTGTAGCAAGTAGACCCACCGATTTCGATGTGCTGATTGCTCCAAATATGTATGGAGAGCTGCTCTCAATGATAGGTGCTGCCGTCACTGGCTCGGTAGCACTCACAGCCGCGGCCAGCATCGGCGAGAGCTGCGCAGTTTTCGAAGCTGTTCATGGTCCACAAACGGAGCTTGCTGGACGAGATATAGCGAATCCATCAGGCTTGCTGAATGCAGCTGTAATGATGCTTCACCATATTGGCCAGCATAATGCAGCCGATCGCATATTGAATGCCTGGCTGGCCACACTAGAGCAGGGCTGCCATACTGCAGACTTCGTGTGTGGTGGTTCCAACGCTACTCTCTTAGGAACCCGGGCTTTTGCAGACAGGGTGGTGTCTAATCTTGGTAAGTTACCAGAAGAGTTAACACCTGCTCACTATCCAGCTGGAGCATATCTGCTGCCACCAGCAGCCGAAGTTATCAGAGCTGTTCCTGACAGCAAAACCCTGGTTGGCGTGGACGTGTTTTTACAATGGCTTGGCAGCGATGTTAAACTGCTTGCTGAGAAGCTACAGATGGCGAACAGCAATGAACTTCAATTAGTAATGATCACAAATCGAGGTGTGAAAGTATGGCCAAATGGAATGCCAGAAACCTTCTATACCGACCACTGGCGCTGCAGGTTTATAACATCTGGCACTGACAAAACGGTTAGTAACTGCGATCTAATTGCGCTGATGGAACGCGTCGATGCACTTGGTCTCGATTTCATAAAATGCGAAAACCTCTGCAATTTTGATGACATTCCTGGGTATGCACTCGGTCAGGGACAGTAGAGCTAAGATCGCATTATATGATAGATTCAAGATGGCAGAAAAACTCAGCATATATATATGCTGAGTTTTTCTGAAATCTTAGTTTCGGTAATAAGAGTAATTTTGAGATCTAGGAATTGGTCAATAATTTACTCTTAAGAGAGATATTAATTGAATTTAAATGTAACAAAGAGAGCAACTCATTCTCATCAAAGTTACATTAATTTCTTTTTTCTATTTAATGTGAAATTTGCATCAAGTTCTCCGGTTTGTGTAATTATATGCAAAGTTAATTTTTTAACATCTGATTTGATTCGTGGCATCCCATTCTTATCAAATAAAGGGAAGTATACATGATAATTCGCAGAATAATATGGTTTAGCAACAGTCCACGGAACAAAATCAGTACGATTAAAAGTTGCGGAATAGTTATAATCTCCAGAAACATTTACATTACTGAAAGAATGGACAGGTGTCACACCTGAGAAGCTAATGGAGCCTTTTGTTTCTACATGACTTAAAGCGTCTGAGGTGGCAGTAAAAAAATGATTATGGTCATCTGATAGTACAAATTTAATAACTGTCACATCTCCAGGATTTGCTTTCTTATTCTTTTGCCATATCCAGCGGGCAATATGAGGAACACTTGTTAGATGTATGGTAAATTCCAATTGCTGAACAATAGCACCAGTTGTTTCTAATGTCTGCAGTTGCTTATCTGTAGTATATAGACTTGCTGCTTGATATGCTTCTGAACTCAAAAATATTCCATCCAAATCTGAACACCATACATATGAGTCATGTGAACGACCTCCATTTCCACGAACCCAAAATGGGTTTTGACGATTTCGATTGATTAACCAATCAATTTTTCTCCCTTTTTTTTCTACCAATTCGCCTCGTTTGACAGCAAGTTTCACATCCATCGGCGTGTATATAAATGCCGGATTCAATTGGGCAATATCTTCAGTCCTACTATTAGATACAGTTTTTGAAGATAAAGTTGGATTCTGGGGATCCGCCTTCACTATCCCATAATAGGAGTTACATATTAAGAATAGCAATGCAGAGCGATGGAATATATTCATCATAATAATCCTGTGTTCTGGATGATTGTTTAGAGTTCTTTCAAATTGGAAAACTGATTAATTATACCATTTATTTAATCAATGTGTCTTTCTCGACTGAGAATCTGATGCATGATAACTGTCTTCTTGTAGTTATTCTGACTTCGTTATCAATATCAATCATGGTACATAAAATTGAAAGTTGATTGGCTGTTAAAGGGGGAACAGATGTGGGATCCAAATAATCTAGAATGTACTTTATATTCAGTGTCACCCTTTCACTTATACTGTTCTGATAAACTTCTCCCAATATTTGTCCTCGTTCTGTACAGATCTCAGCAAATACTTCGAGAAGGACACCAAGAGAATTTGATCCAGTATTATTAACAAACCATTGAAGGCGTCTGTTTTGTTGAATGTAATTATATCTCAACTTCAATAAGTAGCAGAAAGAAGTACATAATGCTACCAGCCATCCGAATACAATCCATAAAATTAAAGGCGTACCAGTTATAGGTGGAATATGGAATATCCACCTAACACATCCCATTGCTACATTAAAAACAAAAAAAGCAAACAGTCCCACAGGTATTGCAGCTAATAAATGTACTTGCGAAAAGTTGCTTTTTGAACACACTTCCTTTACCGGGAATGTTTCTGGGGTATCATGCCACTTGTCTTCTTTGGTTGCAAGTCTTGGTATTAATTTTCTGATTGTTCCCAGCCATTGATATCCCATTAAATGGTTCATCCAACACTTTCTTACAAGGCTTCAATACTCTGCAACTCTTTATGACAAAAGTCCATAATACTATAGTATACATTAAGAATTTATTATCTTCTCAAACTCCTTTGAAAGTGATTACCTCAGTGTCTTTTATTTTTCTCATAGGTTCATTCTAATTTCAAAGATTCCCTCTTTCTAAAACCAATGAATAGATGCACGCCAACTCATGGTGTTATGCATTACATGCTTTCTATCATTTCGGCTATTCACGTTTGCTTTTCAGATTCTTTGCTCATACATTTCAAGAAAGGCATCTTGATCATGTTAGACCAGTTGGTTGAAATTAAATAAGAGGGGTCTGTTATCAGATACCTTAAAGGGAGTGAAAAAGCAGTGTATACTAGAGAGTTAACCGTATGGTGTAGGAGGAGGAAATACTTTGGAGTTAGCAAAAGAGTTTCGTTTCGAGGCAGCACACAGGCTTACGCGCGTACCGGAAGGGCACAAATGTGCACGACTGCATGGCCACTCGTTCAGGGTAACGGTCCACATAGAAGGAGAGGTTGACCCTGAACTAGGCTGGGTAATGGATCTTGGCGTCATAAAACAGGCGTTTGAACCCATTCTGGCAGTACTTGACCATAGCTATCTGAATGAGATCGAAGGTCTGGAGAATCCTACAAGTGAGATTATGGCGCAATGGCTTTGGGAAAAATTACAGCCAACGCTACCCTTGCTCTCTCAGATTACTGTGCATGAAACATGTACATCAACTGTAACCTATCGGGGCTAGAATGTGGATGGAAGGCTGGCAAATCCTCTGTCAATCTCTTCCATCAACTTGCCATGCAGATCAGCATTGGCAGCGGCTACAAGTGAGCCAAAGTTTGCCTCGGTAGTGTCCATTAGCTCCCAGTTATCCAGGCTGTTTCCCCAAGCATCTGTAACAACACAGCCTGCCGATTTTGCAATCAACAGAGCCGCAGCCAGATCATATCCATATAGTGACATGAGACGACCACTGCAGTAGTTCTTGAACAGCTGCCTGGTCTCAGGGTGCTCTCTGAGGAGCCTATTTCGCACATCCACTACAGCCCCCAACTGGCCAGTCGCCAGTCTTGTAAGTTCATAGGCACTACTATTCAGAACAAAGAAGCCTCCCTGCACGGTGGTTCGGCTTGCAAGTGGCCCAATCGCCTGGAACAGGACCTCCAGTGGTGCTCCCACAGTACCAAGTGTAAGACCGCACTTATCTATATCCGTATTGGCTGAGGGCTCCGCAGGAATTGAGTTACCTGAGCCATCCAGAATTTCAAGGTTGCCATGCTTTGATGCTGTAAACGTCTGGCCACTTTTC
Organism: bacterium; assembly: GCA_021805395.1. Classification (GTDB taxonomy): domain Bacteria; phylum Armatimonadota; class Chthonomonadetes; order Chthonomonadales; family Chthonomonadaceae; genus JAJZFJ01. The sequence goes on along the minus strand of JAJZFJ010000298.1, from coordinate 3,167 downwards.
AATTCGGCAATAGCGCCATACAACACGTCTGATACAGTAGGCTTTTCTTTGGGATCACACCATGCTACCGATACAACGCTACATTCAAATCCAGCAATTGCGCCGCGAGTGCCATCAATAGGGTCAATTATGAGTACAGCTTCAATGCTCCCACTCCTTTTTGGCAACACTAAGCCTTTATCTTCGGAATAGTATGAGACACGTAAACCGTTTGAATGAATAAAAGTCTCTACTGCCTCTTCAGCTATATCATCAATACTGAAGGTTGCATCCCCGCTGGATGCAACCCCCGTAACTTTTCGAGAACGCCATGTGCCCATATGAGGCATAACAGCAGTACGTACTGCTTGTGAAAGTTCTCGCAATATCTCCTGAGGGTTCAAATCGCTCATGTATTATCACTCACTGTTGCATCACTTGTATTTGGGTTGAAATAGAAAAGAGGACCTTCCAGTTTTTTCCACATCTGTTTTTGATCTGGATTTAAAAGCTCCAGCACCTGCTTGCCAAGTGCCTGACGTTTAGCATCAAGTGGTGCTGCTAATTTAATGCCATGCGTCTGTAGATCCTGCATTTTGGCATTCATATTAGCCAAATTCTTCTGCATCTGCTGCTGAAACGCTGCTCTTCTCTCTGCAGGTGTTGCCGGCTGACTACCAGATGTTTGCGCTGGAGGGGCTGCCGGCATAAGTAGATCAGTTATTGTTGTTCGCTCTTCCTGCATATACTGGTTGTATAATGCTTTTATCTGGGAAGCCTGTTCAGCTGTGAGTTTAAAAGGTTTTGCCACGTCTGGGTTGTCTAAAGCAAGGGGAGTTCTGAACTGATAGTCCAGCTGATGCAGCTTGTTCATCTGCCATTTGTTTAACACGGTGGCCAATTGTGCATCTTCAGCCTGTTGCTCTTTCACAGATTCTCCACTAATGTTCTGCTGCATCTGTTGTCGCATCTGAGCCAGCTGTGCCTGCCGCTGCTGTGGAGTTAAACTACTAAAGTTTTTAAATTGACCACGCATACTGGCAAATGCATTCATTCTTGAATCTAGAACAGCCTTATTTTGTGAAGACTGTAATGTTACCAGGAGCTTGTTCATTTTTTGCTGCTGAGAACCATCCATCAATAGTGCGCTTCGCACATCATTCCTGCGTAGCAAAAGCAGCTCAGCACTGCTATCTGGATCCACCCGAAAGAATGCAGTACCATTCATCATATTGTTTGCAAACGCAGTAGGAGGTCGCATCCAGCCACCTCTTGGTCCACCTGGCCCACCCATCTGAGCATTTGATATTAAAGGTGTACCAACTAATGCTGTTATAAATAACGCCGTTAAAGTATTTTGCAGTCTCATGGTTATTCTCCCAAAAATCTGTACTTTCCTTGTACAGCACGCATACACAATATGTAACTACATTAAGATGACGCAGATAAATTGAGATAGTTCCGATTTTCCAGTGCTGAACGGGCTGCAGTCTGTTCTGCTTCCCGTTTACTTCTTCCTATGCCCTCTCCTAAAACACAGTTGTGTAGAGAGACCTGAGCAACAAAAGTCTTGTCATGATCTTTACCAGATTCACTTAGGATATGGTATTTGGGCGTAAGCTTGTACTTCGCCTGTATCTGTTCCTGCAGCGTGGATTTGTAATCTCCAAGATCAAGGTCCAGACTCAGGCTGTCAATCGCTTCCTCCAGCAGCCTTATGATCACTGCTCTTGCCTGATCCAGCCCCTGATCCAGATAGACGGCAGCCACAAGTGCTTCCAGAGCATCGGAGAGAGTGGACTTTCGATATCTTCCACCTGCAGCATCTTCAGATACGCCCAGTATTACGAATGACTCTAATGCTATTGAACGTGCTGCATCAGCCAGTCTCTGTTCACAAACAAGATATGCCCGAGATTTCGCAAGCTCTCCTTCCATGTAGTGCGGGAACTTATCAAATAGATATTCACCAATCACAAAACCGAGAATTGCGTCTCCAAGGAACTCAAGCCGTTCGTTAGAAGCAAACGTGTTATCAGACTCAGCTGAACGATGCGTTAATGCTTTTACTAGCAGATCACTGTTCTGGAACGTGACACCTATCTTTTGTTCCAGTAACGAGAGCGAATCTCGATCCATCGGATCTCCTATTCCAGCTTTGCAACTGCCTGCGCAATACGAGCCAGTCCATCTTCAATCTTCTTCTCCGAAGTTGCGTAGGATAGCCGTATGTAGTTATCAGCACCAAAGCCCGACCCAGGCACAACTGCCACTCCCACCTGCTCAAGCAGGAAGTTTGCCAGGTCGTCCGATGTAGTGATCGTTTTGTCTCCAAACTTTTTGTTGAGCAGACCTGAGATGTTAGGGAATGCATAGAATGCTCCCCCGGGCATATTGCATGTCACTCCCGGAATTGCTCTCAAAAGCCCCACAATAAGGTTTCTACGCTTCTCAAAAGCCGTATACATCGTGTCCAGTTCTACATGTTGACCGCGAAGTGCCACTGCTGCCGCCTTCTGTGCGATAGAGGTAGGATTGGAAGTGGACTGATCCTGAATCTTGGACATTGCACCAATTAAATCCATATTAGGAGTAGCACAGTAGCCTATTCTCCATCCAGTCATAGCATATGCTTTGGAACAGCCATTCACTACAATGCTATACTGAAATATCTCCTCATTGAGTGATCCAGGACTAACATGCTTCTTTCCATCGTAGATTAACTTTTCATAAATTTCGTCTGTAACCAGTAGAATTTTATGCTTCACACAAAAATCTGCAATATCGCGAATTGTCTCATACGTGGCTACACCTCCTGTTGGATTAGACGGTGAGTTGAGAATCATCGCTTTGGTTCTGGGTGAAACAGCCGCCTCCAATGCTTCCATAGTTGGCATGAAATCGTTTTCCGGTGTCGTCTCAACAAAAACGGGCTTCCCGTCTGCCAGTTTCACCTGTTCAGGGTAACTCACCCAATAGGGGGCAGGAATAATCACCTCATCTCCATCATTAAGGAGGGCCTGAAATATGTTGTATAACGAATGCTTTGCTCCACAGGATACTATTACCTGCGCGGGTTTATAATTGAGTCCATTTTCTGTGGCAAGTTTATCAACTATTGCCTGTTTTATTTCCGCATCACCAGTGCTTGGCGTGTATTTTGTGTAACCATCTTTTAATCCAAGGCT
>JAJZFJ010000041.1 GCA_021805395.1 bacterium | reverse complement strand
ATAAGTTTAATCTAGATAATGTTACGAGGAAATTACAGAGATTGTGACAATGTGGAATTAGTATTCTCATTCTCGTTTGGATCTATCTCTGGCTCATCTGTAATATCAACTACATCGTCGTCCAGTGAATTCAGTCCATTTGTATTAGACGCATTGATTGGCAGAGCTGTTAGAACTGCTCCTAAAACTCCATTCACAAACTTTCCAGATTCAGATGAACTGAATTTTTTGGCAAGTTCAACTGCCTCGTTTATTGCTGCCGGTGGAGGAACATCTGAACAGTGAAGCATTTCGTACACAGCAATACGCATTATGTTTCTATCCACCGGTGGCTGTCGTTCAATTGGCCATCCAATGGAGTGTTCAGAGATAAGGGCGTCCAGTACCTCTTTATTAAGCTGTACCTCGGTTGTAAGCATTTTCGTGTATGAAGAGGTCAACAGCCATAACCTAACCTGCTTTTCAATAGTGGGTATGGCAGCGGCAACTTCCTGTTCTCTTGCAGAACAGAACTCTGAGTGCAGTGTAGACAGGAACTCACTTGTTGCACCTTGAGGATTTTGGGTACACGCATCAGACCATTCTTTGGACAGTTCACGACTTCTCTTTGCCAGGTGATTTTCTGAATACTCAACAAATCTTCCTCTCCAAAGAGATATTAACCGCAGAACTGTTGCCTGCTCTTCTGTGCTCAAGCCTACAGATGTTAATGGCACCATAGAACGATCGGATTCCAGGTTGAAGTATCTTTTGAGTAATACAGATGGATACTTTCTGGAAATGGATCGCTCAAGACGCACTTCGAGAAGGTATGGATAGTCGTTTGATAGCTGCGCTGCAGAATACGCCAGACCCTGTGCGAAAGGGGCACTCATTTGAGAAAGAGTTTGCTTCATAGTGGACGTGGTCACATCCATACACGCATACTCAATTTCTGATCCGCTAGCTCTTCGAGATCCTCTTTGCACAAATTCCATGCGCAATATCTCCAGGGCTGGATCCTGGGCTTCCTCTAATGGGATATTACCAGCATCGCACTGGTAGAGAATTTTCAATGCCCATTCTCGTGCGATACTGCGTGTGCTTGTTTGCAATACTGTCCCTTCCTTCTTTGGGTAAGTGCAAACGGGTATACTTCATCTGACTCGTTGGCATCTCACAGGCAGATATTGTACACTACTTTTCTTAACCTGATGTAATGACTTGAAGCGCATAATGACTATTTCAAAACGTTTGGGGATTATAACATGACAGTTGAACAACAGGAAAATAAACTTAAAAGTACAGAGATACTCGGCTTTCGTGTTCACTGTATGAATATGCAGGAAGTAATAAACAGGCTGGAATACTGCATTAATACCAATGAAAGATGCCATCTTGTTACCGCCGATGCATCCATGATGGTTATGGCACAAAAAGATTTAGAACTCAAAAATATTATACTGCATGCTGAGCTGGTAACTCCAGATAGTGCTGGAGTACTATGGGCAGCCAAACGCTCTGGAGTTCGGCTTTCCGAAAGAGTATCGGGGGTAGATATTGTTGAAAAGTTTTGTAAACTCTCAGCCGATAAAGAGTATCGAATTTTCTTCTTTGGAGCATCAGAAGGTGTAGCTGAGAAAGCAGCTAACCGTATGCGGTCACTCTATCCGGGAGCACAAATCGTGGGTACCAGAAGCGGTTTCTATACTGACGACGATATTCCTGACATCATCAAACAGATTAAAGGCTCCAAACCAGATATGTTATGTGTTGCCCTTGGTATTCCCAAACAGGAAAAATGGATAAACTGCTACCGGAATGAATTAGGTGTGCCTGTATTGATTGGTATCGGTGGCACATTGGATGTATTAAGCGGCAATGTGAAGAGAGCTCCGCAAATCATGCAGAAACTCCATTTGGAATGGCTTTGGAGACTGCTGTCTAACCCCAGAAAGATAAGTAAAGTGATGTTGTTACCAAGATTTGTGAAATTAGTATTGTGGTCGAATGGTGCAGCAAGATGAGAAAAGGTGTGGTGTATTTGATTGGTGCAGGGCCGGGAGATCCGGGCTTAATTACAGTGAAAGGAAAGCAGCTGCTTTCTGAGGCAGATGTGGTTGTGTATGACAGATTAACGCATCCAGATCTGCTGCTAGATCTTAAACAGGGTGTAGAGCTTATTTATGCTGGAAAAGCATCGGCCAACCATATAATGACCCAGCCTGAAATTAATGCTGTGCTGGTTGAAAAAGCTGAAGACAATAAATCTGTTGCAAGGCTGAAAGGTGGCGATCCATTCGTATTTGGCAGAGGAGGAGAAGAAGCCGAGGCATGTCTTGAAGCTGGAGTAGAGTTTGAAGTGGTGCCAGGAATAACCTCAGCGATCTCTGCGCCTGCTTATGCAGGCATACCTGTCACCCATCGTGACGCAGCTTCTTCCTTTGTGGTGATCACTGGGCATGAGCGTGACGATGCAGGACAGGCTGGTACAAGGAGTGCGGGACAGGCTGAAGGGCGACGAAACTGGTCTACACTTGCTCACTCAGCAGATACGCTAATATTTCTGATGGGAGTAGAGGCACTCCCGGAGATCGTTGCACGACTTGTCGAAAACGGGAAATCATCCGAAACACCCGTTGCACTCGTTCAGTGGGGCACATGGTTGAAACAGAAAGTTGTTACGGGTACGCTTGAGACAATTTGCGAAGAGGTACTGAGAAATGGGATTAAGCCGCCAGCCGTTTGCGTGGTTGGGGAAGTTGTTAATCTCCGAGAGAAGCTCAAGTGGTTTGATAACCTGGCGTTTCATCCTCTCTATGGTCGTAAAATAGTAGTTACCAGGGCAAGAGAACAGGCAAGTGCATTTGCGAGTTCCCTGCGAGAGCGTGGTGCAGAACCCGTAATATACCCAACAATCCAGATTAACCCTGTGGATTTGGAGCCTTTAGGGAAGGCTCTAACTTCTATCAATGATTTCAACTGGGTGGTATTCACCAGCGTAAATGCTGTCACTCCTTTTGCAGAATGTCTTAAAGCTGCTGGTTTGGATGCAAGGGTTTTTCATGGATTAAAGATAGGGGCCATTGGGGCAAGTACAGCAAAGGCAGTTAGTAGTGAGCTTGGGATTCTTGCCGACTACACCCCAACAGAAGCCGTTGCAGAATCCCTTGTGCTTGACTGGCCGGACAAAGATTATGAGAATATTCGAATTCTGCTGCCTCAGGCATTGGAAGCAAGGGAGACCTTTGCTCATTCCATGGAGGGCTTGGGTGCCAAAATAACTGTCATCCCAGTGTATGAAACCGTTTATCAACAAAACGATGTGGATGTATTCATCCAGCGTATTAAATCCCAGGAAATCGATGCAATTACATTTACAGCCTCCTCCACAGTACATAATTTTGTGCGATCACTAGGCGGGAACGATAGCATAGTAAAAGATTTAGTTCAGGGTATTCCCTTAGTTTCTATAGGACCTGTAACATCAGATGCAATAGCTGCACATGGCTTAACTGTAACAGCAACCGCAACAATACATAGTTTGGACGGTCTAATGGAGGTGGTAGAACAACTGTTTCAGTGATCCATTCACATGGTTAGTGGCAATTATGAACTTAAGGAGCGAGTGAAATGTCATCAATTCTTCGACGGGGCCGTAGACTGAGGTCCACTAATGCCATGCGATCACTGGTTCGTGAAAACAGTGTTTCAAAAGATGATTTAATCTATCCCATGTTTGTCACTGAGTATTCTGATTCCTCAGAAATAAGCTCCATGCCTGGAGTAATTCGCCACTCACTGCGAGATATTTCTACTGCGGTTGAAAATGCTGCTAATGCAGGTATTAGCGCAATCATGCTGTTTGGCATTCCCCTTCAAAAAAACCCTCTTGGTACTGAAGCCTACTCTTCTGATGGCATAGTGCCGAAGGCAATCCGATTAATAAAAAAGGCTGTCGGTGACTCTGTGCTGGTTATTCCAGATGTTTGTTTATGTGAATACACATCTCACGGCCACTGCGGGATTGTTGAAAATGGGAAGGTACTAAATGACCCCACTCTTGAACTTCTCGCTCGAGCAGCAGTCTGCTATGTTGAAGCGGGGGCAGATATGATTGCACCCTCAGATATGATGGATGGCAGAATCGCCTACATCCGATCTGAGCTTGATAGTAACTGTATGCAAGACACTCCGATTATGGCTTATAGCGCGAAATATGCCAGCGGGTTCTACGGTCCATTTAGAGAAGCTGCAGACAGTACACCACAGTTTGGAGATAGACGATCGTACCAAATGGATTCTCCAAATAGACGAGAAGCTTTGCGAGAAATGTCTCTTGACATTGAAGAAGGTGCCGATATTATTATGGTGAAACCCGGTTTACCGTATTTGGACATTCTGAGAGACGCAAGAGAGAGGTTCGATATCCCTCTTGCTGTGTATAATGTTTCAGGCGAATATAGCATGGTTAAGGCAGCAGCGCTGAATGGCTGGATAGACGAGAATAGAGTAGTGGATGAGATACTTGTGAGTTTCAAGAGGGCTGGTGCAGATCTCATTCTCACTTACCACGCGCTGGAATGGGCAAACAGAAAACAGAGTAACTAACGTGATAGGAAGCTTGATTTCAGGCAGATACCGAATCGATAGAAAGATTGGTGCAGGTGGCATGGGCGTTGTTTACGCAGCCCATGATAACTTGCTGCAACGTGATGTTGCCATTAAAGTTATTCAGCCACATCTGGTTGAAGACAGTTCAGCACGCAACCGGTTTCTAAAAGAAGCTCAATCTGTGGCTGGGCTGGTTCATCCCAACATTGTGATTGTATATGATCTGCTAGTGGATGATCCAGGACAGGAAGTCTACATCATAATGGAACTGCTATCGGGTGTCTCCTTGCGAGAAGCCGAGAATAGCAGTGATACGCCCTCATTTTTATCCGTTGCCTCACAGGTTACATCTGCTCTAAATGCAGCTCATACTCACGGAATCCTTCATCGCGACATAAAACCTGAAAATATCTTCATCTGTGACAATGGCACCATTAAGCTGATGGATTTCGGACTAGCGTGCCTCCTGTCCTCCTCGACAAGAACCCAATCCGGGATGATGGCGGGCACTATTGGCTATATTGCTCCGGAACAACTAAAAGATTTGCCTGTTGATGAACGTTCAGACCTTTACTCGTTGGGTATCGTCTTGTATGAACTTTTAACAGGAGCAATCCCTTTTGCTTCCGACAATCCTGGAGCAATGCTTGTTAAGCGTTTGACCAGTGAACCAAAACCCATTCAGGAACTTGTACCAAATCTGGACTCACAAATAGCATATTCAGTAATGTCGCTGCTCCACAGTGATCCTCATAAGCGACCATGCTCCGCTGCTCAATTTGCCTCTTTGCTGGAGCCAATTAGCAATATGCAAAATATTAGTATAACAAATCAAACGGAGTTGATGCCATCCTTACAGAATCAGACTTCGAAAACAACTGCTGGCAGTCCAAAGAAAACCCGCATCTCACCATCTATATGGCTCTCGGCTGGAGGGGTGATGTTAACTGGAGCTGTAGTTGTGTTAATCTTAATTGGAGTGCTTTCTACACCGCGAAAGGTTGGGGCACACTCTTCAGCATTCAATAATTTTATTGCTGCACCACATATCGTTCACCCTGTGTCTTTAAAAGTTAAACCTAAAGAAGTTATCACACATTCGCCAATCAAATATTATAAAGTATCAGATCTAGACTCCAGGAAGCTTCAGGCTGAACTGAATCAACAGAGTAGGGAAATTCAGCAGCTGCAGAATCAGTTAAAACAGACCCAGCTTAAAGCTGATCAAACACATGTAAGCCATTTTCCTGATTTGATCAGTTATGGAAACTCCAATAAAACCCATTTCGATCATAAGGTCGGTTTCTTTCATGTGCAGATGGTACCGGAGAGTGCATTAAGTCCAGACAAGAGGATCAAGTTGATAGTTTCTGCGAAAGAGCCACACTATCTGGCATGTTATGTTTATAGACCAAGATTGGAAATTGCAACCAGAGAACGAATTTCTCCCAATCATATTGATGTAATGAATGGGAACTCTACAATGATAAATCTGGTTAATAAATCACATCTGCCATTCAGATCCATGCTCATAATTCTGGGGTCTCCAGATGCTATGCACGGCTTACCCGAAGCTCTTACTATGGGACCACTGCTGCACAAGTCTGGAAATGCAAACCCAATCAGAAGTGCTGGAAAGCTTATTCTAGAGGAGTTAATGCCATCCTTAAAGGTTTCTCATCTCGATATAAGGTTTGTACGCTATCAACATTCAGGGAATTATCCTGAATCCAGGAAGCGTTTACATAATGCGTATCGCGCCGCTGATGCGACAATGCTAGGACCTTCAGAGGCAAAATAGTAAACCTATGAATAAGCTGGAACGAGAGATAGATTTGTGATGTCTAACACACAGTTTATTAGTCTAAAAGATATTCAATATGCAGCCTTTCAGAAAGCATCTGGAGAAACATAACCATGTCGACTGCTCCCACATCGCCCTCAACGAAGATACCTGTTGGTAACGACCATCTTGCAACGCTGTTGAAGCTTGGCCAACAGCTAAACTCTTCACTGGAATTACGTCAGGTACTGGATACTACAATTGAGCAGGTTATTGGTTTTTTGGGTGCAGAGCGGGGCTTTGTACTGCTGGTTGATCTCGAGTCTGGTAGAGTATGGGGAGAAGCTGTCTACAATATCCAAAAGGCTGCTTTAGAAGAGACCCTTAGCAATGCTGAGGGTCAGAATACTGCCGAGATAAGCCGAACGATTATTGAGACAGTACTTCATGATAAAAAGCCGTTATGTACAATGAATGCCATGGAAGATCCCAGATTTGCTATGCGAGAAAGTGTTCAGTTCAGTAATCTTCGCTCAGTTGTCTGCATTCCCTTAATCGCACAGGGTCAGCTACTGGGTATCATCTACCTGGATAACCGGCTGAAAACCAGCGTATTTACCGAACAGCATCTTGCAATGCTTTCTGCATTTGGGTTACAAGCCTCTATCGCAATAGAAAACGCAAGACTGTACGATAATTTGCGAAGATCGCTGGAAGAGAGAATTCACTTGCAGGAAGAGCTGCATATTCAGGAAACCAAAAGACTGGCTCTGGAAGAAGCCAGTAGGATGAAGTCGGATTTCATTGGTTTCGTTGCACATGAATTAAGAAATCCGCTTACAACAATACGGGGATACGTCCAGACCATTCTTGCTGATAAAGATCACACACTAGATGAAGAGACCAAGAATGAGTTTTATGAATCAATTGAAGCAGATTCTGACCGTCTTCTCGATCTCATAAATGAACTGCTGGACACTTCAAGACTTGAAGCAGGCCGTTCATTAACTCTGTCAGCGAAGGCGGTAGACTTGAAAAGTTTGCTGGGTAAACTTGTGCGAAGACACCGTTATTATAAATTTTACACGCAAAATCACACACTGGAGCTAGAATATGCTTCTGATGCTCCTGAAACAATCGAAGCAGACGAAGATAAGTTAAGCCAGATATTTTCGAATATTCTAAGTAATGCAATAAAATACTCTCCAGATGGCGGTATGATAAAAGTATCTGTTATTCCCACTGGTGATGGGGCAGTAATCGTACGTATTAGAGACAGTGGAATTGGACTAACAGCAGAGCAGTGCTCCAGATTATTCAGACAGTACGAACGAATCGAGAGAGATGACATTAAAAACATACCTGGAACTGGTCTGGGCTTGCATTTAGTGAAGCATCTGGTTGAACTACACCATGGAGAAATCAGTGTTGAATCCTTACAAGGTGAGGGGAGTACATTCATTGTACGACTTCCAGTCAGTCAAAATGCTTAATTCCAAAATGTCTTTAAAACATTGCATAACAGAATACTATAAAACACTATCCTGGAATAGAGTTCGTAAAAATCTAACGTATTCAGCTCCAATACTATGTCTGTTTATACCTATGGCTGTGACACTCAGTGGATGCGGTGGTGCGGCATTTGGATCGATGCAGCAGGGTTTAGGCGGTGACATAGCACCTGGATACAATACACCTCTAACTACCACCGCCCCCAGGTCTGTATTTAACGCGGTTCCTACCGGAACCTACCCCATGATACAGACTTCGTTTAAGCTATCGACAGTGCCAGGTAATCCATATGACTACAAGCAGGTTCTAGTTGAAGTAAACCTGCAAAAACCCGATGGCTCAAAAATAAATGTGCCAGCATTCTATGATGGTGATAACACCTGGATGATGCGCTATACTCCTCTAGAAAAAGGAAATTATTCAGTCGCTAACGTTACATTGAATGCCCAGTCTGCACATGACACTGATTTGAAACCGACCAGCTGGACAGTGAACGGGAGCGAGTCGCCAGGTTTTGTACGAATTGATAAATCCGATCCACGAAGATTTGTTTTCGATAATGGTCAGAAATACTACCCATTAGGTCAAGATCAGGCATGGCGCTCAACAGGTTTACCGTCAATTCCACATATTTTTGTAAAGATGCATGAAGCAGGTGAAAACTGGGCACGAGTATGGATGGATTATTGGGATGGCAAATGCCTTTTCTGGGGTGTAAAACCTGGGCAGATAAATCTTGATGCCGCAAATCAGTGGGATAAAATAATTGATGCTGCACAGAAAAACGATATTTATGTTCAGATGACTCTGTTCCACCATGGTGAATTTTCCAGCATGGTTAATCCAAACTGGCCGGATAATCCATGGAATGTTAAGAATGGAGGATTCCTTACTACACCAGTAGATTTCTTCACAAATAGCAGAGCACATCACCTAACCAAACAGATACTCTTTTATGTGCTCTCTCGTTGGGGATATTCCCCGAATGTGATGTCTTATGAGTTATTCAATGAAGTACAGTTCACAAATGCCGGTAGAGACGGGGACTGGGCAGATATTGCACAATGGCATGCGGAAATGGCAACCTTCATAAAGCAGCATGACTTATACAGACATTTAATTACAACTAGTTCTGCACCAGATGTTCCTCTCAACAGTCCTATATGGAATTCAGTGGACTATGTTCAGGTGCACGACTATCCACCCGATCTGCTCTCATCCATTGGTGGCTTGAATGCCACGGGTGCTTTCCAGGAGAATAAGCCGCTGTTTATTGGTGAGTTCGGATCCACCGGATCCAAAGCACCTGTAGGAACCGGTATGCACGTTGGGTTATGGGCTGGAATAATGCGTTTCCCTGCCGGTGCTCCTGAATACTGGTCGTGGGATAATGTTCAAAACAACAACCTCTATTCTCAGTATGCCGCCGTAGCAGAGTTCCTTAAAGCTTCGGCATTAGAGGAGCAGACAGGCTTACGTAACACATCTCCAACTGTGACTACCACAGTATCAGCACCCCTCTCATTCTCTCCCGGCGGTGGATTCTCCGCCAGTAAAATTAACACATTTACACTAAAGCACAGCGGCTTACCAAAAGGTATTAGTTCTTATCCAACATATCTGCAAGGGCAGTCACACAGATCAATGATGCCTTCTCCTCTAACGCTCAAGCTAAACTGTATTCATCCCACCACCGTTACATTGCAGATTGGTGAAGTATCTGCATCTGGAGCGACGGTTGAGATGAGCAGTGACGGTGCAGCATCTGGACAAGATTTTACCTCGCGGAATTACTCGGCTGAGAGTAAAAACTATAGCCCTGCAACTTCTGATTCTATGCTAACACTCCAGCTTAACCCTGGAGATCATACTGTAGAAATACAGAACATAGGAAGTGACTGGGCCACGATTAAACAGATATCCGTGAGCGATTATGTTCCAGCTCTTGCAGTTTATGCCAGAACTGGAAATAACTATGCTGCGGGTTGGGTGTATTCCAGGCTTCAAAGTAGTTCGGCAGGTGCAGCCAGCGGCATCAGTGGTTCAATGGCTATCCCCCAGCTAAAGCCCGGTGATTACACCATTACATGGTGGAATACATACACAGGTGAGCCAGTATCAACTGCTAAAATTACTGTGGTTAAAACTGCTAAGATTGAAACAATTGTGCCTATTCCAGTGGTTGTAAATGATGCTGCATTCTACATAACCAGCAAAAGGCTAGGTAATCTCGATGCGAAGAAAAAACAGATACATCCTAAATTCATAAGCTCTGCAGGCAACAACAATCCAGCTGGATTATCTGGTTCCAACTCAGTTCATTAACATTAGGGTGTTGTATAATACAATACTATGCTGCCAATTACCAAAAACGATGCTGTCCACATTATTCGTGGGTGGCATCTGTTTGTTATGCTTAGAGATTATGAGCATTGTTAATAAATAGACAGAGAAGACAGTTTGAGCGTTTAATTGTACCAATGACTAAACCGTTGTACATTGCTGCATTAAGACTATGCAGACAACACGACTGGGCTGAGGATTTGGTGCAGGACACGCTGATAAGAGCATACGAAAGATTCAATCTTTTCCAGCCGGGAACCAATTTTCGCGCGTGGTTGTTAACAATATTGACTCGCCTTTACCTGAACGATTACGTGAGAGGAAAGAGACGACCATTATCGATTTCATATGAGGAAATGGGGCCATCTGGAAATGCTATGGAATTTGCAGCTCCTACAGGTGAAAACCCCGAATCGGTTTTGATATCGGCTGTAATTGAGGAAGATTTACAAGCAGCACTGGATAGTATACAGGAAGATTTCACGCAGGCTCTAATTCTGGTTGACCTAGAAGAATTGAGTTATCAGGAAGCAGCTGAAGCACTATCTATACCAGTTGGAACAGTTAGATCTCGCGTTTCTAGAGGAAGAACACAGTTAAGACAGCATTTGATGAAAGCTAGAGACAACGCCATGAAGGCAGAGATTGGAGGGCAGGATACTGTTGAGCACACTAAGTTGCAATGAAATACTAGATTCACTAGCTGCCTACACAGATGGTCAGGTTAGTCTGGATGAACGCGTTGAAATCAAATCGCATATTCTGCAGTGTGAGGCCTGTTCCAAAGCCTATACACAACAGAACGAAATGAAAAAAGCGATGGTCAGACTGCGCGTTAAGACTAGCAAACCTAATCCTCCGGCTAGAATCCTGCATGAAGCAAGACGTGCATGGAATATCCAGGATGGTTCTGTCCTAAAGCGTTACAAAGTGCAGTTTGCACTTGCATCTGCTGTAGCTTCAATATCTGTCTTTGGAGGGGCATGGGCATATCTGGAAAGAAATCAGGATTTCCCAACTGCACAGGTAATCACAAACTTCAGAACTGCCATGAATAATGGTGTCTCCTGCGACTACTACACACAAAATGCCGATACCGCTGCAAAATGGATTTCAAAGAAGCTGAATACCCGCGTTCCACCAGTTGAGTTATCGCTTTCTGGAGGAAAACTCATTGGGGCAAATGTTAACTACCTTCAACATCTTAAGGTAGGAAGCTTGGTTTTCAAAACAAATTCAGGAAATGTAATTCTGTATATAGCTTACGACCATACCAAGTTTAATGATATGCTGCATGTAACTGAGGATGGGAACGATTTTATGGAACCACAGCATGAGCCAGGACTTCAGTTTTATGGCTGGAACTCACATCGAATCGGTTATGCCTTACTTTCTCAACAGAGCAGCAATCAAGAATGTGCGCTGGATGCTGAGAGACAGACTCTGCTTCCTTAGGGTATGTCAATATCCACATATTGATTGAGAAGAAGATGAGTATCTAACGTATTAAAAGTAATATGTATGGGTACTGAGCGTCCATCAGGATTGACTACGGGTGATATCCAGGAGATTATTCCTCTAACCTGCTTATCGGGGCTGGATGAAAATTTTAATTTGACTTTTTCATTTAACTTTATTGAACCAACACTTTTAACCGGTATTAACGCTGACACATAAGCTCCCTCAAGAGAATCGAGGATAATCAACGGCTGTCCCGGTTGTGCAATTTCCCCACTATGAACCTGTACATTCGCAACTACTCCGGAAAATGGACTGATCACTTCATTGAGCGACGCAGTACTTTTTGACGAAACGTTTGCAGATTCAGCTTGTGAAACCGACGCTCTGGCAGCATTGATATCGGCTTTAGAAATTGACGACTCAGTTTTTTCACCCGACCTAGCACTTGAAATACCCTGTTGAGCTTCCTTAACTCCTTCTATGGCTTCCCGCAAACTTGCATCAGCCGCAGCAATTGTAGGAGGTATGCCATCAGAAGGCAACAGTTCATGTAGCTGGGCTTTAGCGATAATCAGATCGGAATTTGCCGAAGCGACCTGCTCGTGTGCTCCCGTCAGATCATCTTTTGAAGCTCCTCCAATAGCAGATAATGCGTTCACAGATTTCAAATTTCTCTTGGCCGCCAGTAATGCTAATCTACATTTTGCAATATCTTCACGAGCTGAAGTCACATTAGCCTTCTGTTGAGCAATAGCGGCAGCTTTTCCAGTTTTTGCCTCATTTAGTTTCAGTTGCGCCATAATCAATCCATTTTCTGCTTTTGAAACAGATCGTTCCGCATTTAACCTGGAGGCATCGGCTCCAACTTCTGCTTTCTGCAGCTGAGCTTCTGATGCCTGGATACCAGCCACACTTTCTGAAATCTGAGCGTTCTGAATGGTGTTATTCAGCTCAATCAATCTTGTGCCCTTACCAACCTGCATACCGGGTGCAGCCAGGATTTTGGTAACCTTGCCTGGCTGAAGTACAGTAAGTGTCGCAAGTTTACCAGGTGTGAGAGTGCCGATGAAATGAAGTTGTGGCTCTGTTACTGGAGATTGTTTTGCCAGATTTAGCGGAGTGGTTAATGGGGATACATCTGTTTGTGAACTGGATAACGAAGAAGCATGAACCGGATTAGAGTTACGGTATGAGGATGGCTGAGACCTGCTTTTGTTGTGCTGGAAAGCAAGTTCTGTGATTATGACCAGAGTTATGCACGAGAGTACAATTCTCCGGCTATTATTGCGTAAGAATGTAAGATTAGAACCCATGTATCGTATCCTCTAATCCCTGTGCATGGATAAATGCAGCAAAAGCTAGATCCTCTGAATATTGCGCCTGCTGTAAAGAAAGTTCTGCCTTTTCTTTAAGATTTAGTGCCGATGCAATGTCCATAGCACTACCTTTACCAACAGAGTATGCAGTGCGTGCAACCATCAGTTCAGCTTCGTCACTCTTCAGTGTAGTATTTGCAAGTTCGATCTGAGCTTCAGCTTCCTTCATCTGCTCCCAGCTTTGCATCACATCCAGCTTAATACCCTCAACAGTATCATGGAGTATGGAACGTAAGCGTATGGCATTATCGTTAGCAATACGTGCTTTCCGTGAACTCTCACCGCCATCCAGCAAAGACCATCGAAACTCCAGCATTGCCGAAGCATAGTGTTCAGGGAGCAGGGCTGTAGGTGTCTGCTCAGCAATTTCACCTTTTACCAGTATGGTCGGTTGAGCTTCGCTATGCGCCAGAGCAATTCCATTTGTTGCCTCATCAATTCTGGATTGAATCTCTTTAATCTCGGGCCGGTTTTTTAATGCAGTCTGAATTGCTTCTTCGGGTGAAGGTGGGATAACAGGATTAGGCAGACTGCCTTCAATATCAATGGGCAGCTCAATACTTCGCCCCATTAGTCTGTTTAATGCCATCTTTGCCAGTGACAGATCGGACTGTGCTGTTAGTAAACCAGATTTTGCAGAAGCTACAGCAGAGTCTGACGTAAATGCATCAATAGGTTTTCCTGATCCCTCATGAATCTGATTAAGTGTTAATGTTTTAAACTGATTTGCATCTTCTAATCCTAGCTTAGCCTGTTGAACTCCATTTGATGCCTGCATAATATTATAGGCGTATTTCACAGCAGTGTATGCCAGATCATTCAATGTAATGTCATATTGATCTCTGGCTGCATCCACTTCAGCCCAGTAGTAGTTGTGAGCGGCATGCAATCCGGAGTGGTACAGCACATCTTCTGCTGTGAGCGACAATCTCAACGGTGTTGCTGGAAGAACGGTAGGATCAGCAAGCTCTGGATCGGGCAAAGATCGGACAGGAGTTTGTGTACCGCCTGAAGCATGCAGCGATAAAGTAGGTTTTGAGACAGGTTTATCCTGGTAATCCTGAAGAAGCGTGGCATCCAGAAGGGATTTAGCCTGATGAGCCTTTGGACTTGTTGAAAGTACCTGCTTCACAACTGTATCTACACTGAGCGATTGAGCACTACAACAGGTTTGAACTGCTACTATCATACTTCCTAATGCTGTTAATGAATATCTGTTCATTAAATCAACTCCATATACGAAAGGAAGCGAAAAAGAAAGCTAGCGAGATTTTTCCCAGCTATGGAAGAGTGTTTACCCAAACTGATTAGTCCTGGAATGGTTTTGGGATGCTTTAGTACTTCATAAAGCAACCCCGGCATAGACAGCTGGCCAGATGCATCTGTTAATGCGTTAAAATCCAGAGGCATAGCGTTATCAATTCCATCAGTTATCACTCTAACTGCAAGCCATGGAATAGAGAGGTCAGCAGCATGAGACGCCAGAGCTGCAGTCTCCATGTCTACACACTCCGCTGAATGATTTGTCAGTGAATTAAACTTTTCTTTCATTGAACGGTTCAGCAGGACACAGCTTGTGGACATCAGAATTTTTTCTGTAACTCGCAACGATTTCGGGTGAATCTCAAGAGCTTTATCCAGCAGATACTGATCTCCATTTAATACACTGATCCCGGTGATTGAGTATAGATTGTAGACTTTTTTGGAGAGGACAACATCGCCAACTTCGAGATCTGATAAGCCACCTGCAAAGCCGCAAAAAAGCATGTAGTCCGGGTACGATTGTTGAGAGAAGTGTTTCACAAATTCTTTAGATGATGCTGCTGGACCTGCTCCACAGACCCAGATGTCAATGTTTTCCGGGACATTATGAATGAGCTTACTAAATGAATTCTTTTCCTGATCAAGGGAGAAAACAATACTCAGCCTTTTTTTATCCGGTATCATCGATGAAAAAGTTTGACTTTCAGGCAGATGTCGTGGCAAGAGCGGGCTCGTCAGATAGTACCTTCAATCGTACCGCTTCCACCAGATCTTCCGGTGTAGATAACCCGGATGCTATACCTACTATCTTGCAATTTGAATAGGTTTCTGGATCCAGTTCATCCGCATTTTGCACATGGATGGTATTTGCATTGTGATGGCGGCATAGAGCGGCAAGTTCCACTGTATTTGCACTTGTTGTTGAACCCACCACAATCATTAAGTCAACTTTTTCAGCAAGATCCAGAGCATCATCCTGTCTGTTCTGAACAGGTCTGCAGATGGTGTTTATAATTCTGATCTCTTTGCACATCATCAGCATCTCATTTACGATGCTGTTACAAAGTTCCAGCGCATGGGTAGTTTGGAAAATGACACCAATTTTTCTTAACAGCCGGAATGATCTTTTTGCTTCATGAAGCTCTTCTATACTATCAACGACGAGTGCAGGATTTTCCAGAGCACCTAAAATCCCTTTTATTTCTGCATGGTTTTTATCACCAACTATTACAACCTGATACCCATCCCTCTCAAGAGTTTGTGCTGCTTCCTGTGCTCTCAGGACGATAGGGCAGGTGGCATCGACGACATCTATTCCGCGTAATTTTGCCTCCGCAACACGCTCTTTTGGTAGTCCATGTGCTCGAATTACCATAGTGCCTTTTTGTTCGCTGGAGTAGTCATCAACTTTCCTGAGACCTTTGCCTTCCAGTTCATCGGTCACTCTTTTGTTATGAACAAGGTCTCCAAGAATGAATACTCCATCTCTTTCAGAGAGTGCTTGCTTGGTAAGATTAATAGCCCTTTTAACCCCAAAGCAGAAACCTACCTCTTTAGCCATTATTACAGTTCTGTTAGATGTTGTACTCATTGTTGTCTCCAAGCTTTGATTATCCTTTAGCATACCCATTTTCTCGAAACCATCTCACTGCTCGCTCGAGAGCTGTCTCAATAGGAGAGCAGGGAAAATTAAGCTCATTTCTAGCTCTGTCCGAGCTGAAATACATTTTGTGTTTTGCCATCTTTACCGCTTCGAAAGAGTGTGGCGGTTCTTTACCAAGCAGTCTGTCGTAGATGATATTTTCAATTCCAACAGTCATCCACGCTACACTATAAGGTATACGAATTGACGGTGGCTTTTGTCCAGAAATATTACTGAGCATGGTCAGCATCTCTTTTAATGAGATATTTTTGTTACCCAGGATATACCTTTGTCCCGATACACCTTTCATTGCGGCAAGTCTCATTCCTTCAGCAACATCGTGCACGTCGACAAGATTTAGCCCTGTATCGACAAACGCAGGAAGTTTGCCATTAAGAAAGTCCACAATGATTTTGCCGGTAGGGGTGGGTTTGACATCATTTTCTCCCACGGGTGTGCTGGGATTCACGATAACAATATCCATACCATTCCTGGCATAATCAACCGCAACCTGTTCTGCCTGAAATTTGGAATGCTTGTAGTTGCCAATCATGTCGATTTCTGATACAGGAGTATTCTCATCACCTGGCGATCCATCATGCGGAATTCCAATCACTCCTACGGTACTGGTATATACTGTTCTTCGAACCTTGGCGATTTTCGCAGCATCGAGGATATTCCTGGTTCCTTCAACATTGGACTGATAAAGCTCTTCCGGGTTCTTTGCCCATAAACGATAATCTGCTGCTACATGGTAAAGCAGGTCGCACCCTTGCAGGGCATTTTGAAGGGAGGCCTGATCACGCAAATCGCCTACAACCGTTTCTACCAGTCGAGTATCCAGGCAATTGATATTGCTTCGGGAACTGGACGACCTGACTAGTAACCTGACTTTTTCCCCTCTGTCAGTAAGGAGTCGGGCTAAGTGGTAACCCACAAAACCCGAAGCTCCAGTAATTAAGCAGGTCATGTATCTAGTAGTTCGTTATCCTAATGACCATGCGGTAAGTCTCAATGTGCCGCCAACTGTCTTCATAGCTTCCTCTACAGCGCTGTGCTCAAATCCACTATGCATTTTGCAGTTCTGACAATGTGAGTCTACGCGGGATTCCCAGTATTCCCAGTTGGTATCTTTCCAGAATGTCTCCCAGTCAGCAGTGAACTTGTCACCCACCAGGTAGCAGGGGGCTTTCCAGCCCATGGGAGTGTAATTCACTGTAGACCATGGCGCACATGGCAGCTCACGTAAACCAGCAGCAAACTCAAGATAAACAGGGGTTGCACTTATACGATACTTGCCTGAGAAATCCCTGATATTCTTGAACTTGTCATGAATCTGCTCACGAGTGAGGAACACATCCTTCTCTACGCTCTCATACTCATAACCAGGTGAGACCAGAATTCCTCTTGCTTTTAGTTCTTCAGCCATCTTGCAAAGCTCTTCTACCTCGGATACCTCGGTCTCTTTGAATACTGTGGTATTGATATAGATCGTGTAGCCGAGTTTCTGACCCTGTTTGATCATCTCAACTGCACGGTCGAATACGCCTTCCTTGTTGCAAACATAATCGTGTGTTTTACGCATGCCATCAAGGTGAATCATGAGAAACAGATTTGGATGTGGAGGGATGTTCCCGAAAAATTTGGAATCAAGTTTAATTGCATTCGTACAAACGATTACATGTTTGTCCCGTTTAATTAAACCTTCTATTAGCTCTTTAAGTTCTGGATAGAGAGTAGGTTCACCCCCGCAGATATTTACGATGGGAGCCCCACAATCATCCACAGCCTTGAAACAGGTTTCTAACGACATTCTGTCTTTAAGTTTACCCGTATGTCTTTCAACGGAACAACCGATACATGCCAGGTTGCAAGTATAAAGAGGTTCCAGCATGAGCACAGTTGGGAATCGTTTATTACCCAATTTCTCCATCTTTCGACGGTGCTTAAATTGTGCCATAGTAAAGCTCATGGGATATCTCATGTGTGTTTGCTTCCTCCAAAATGATAACTTGCTGAAACTTAAAGTGCTTATGTATGCATCGTTAAGTGATTGTATACTAAATTATACCTTAGAAGAAGAAAAAGAGATTTAATAATTAAAGTGGCAATTGACAAATCATTCAACGTATCACTATAATGACTTCATGTTAATATTGGTTAATATGGTACAGTGATCTTCTTGATGGATTACTAGGAGTAGATCAATACGATGTCTTCAACGGTTCCAGATACAGCTAAGGTAGTGGTTACTCTCTCTGATACTGATATAACTGTGGATCCGGGACATGTTACGCGTGTGACCGTAGATATCACGAATAAACAACATGAACTCGACCGTATGCTTGTTGACGTTGAAGGAATTGATATTGAATGGGTTAATATACCTGTACCTGCTGTTAACATAGGGGCTGGAGAAAAAGGACAGGTAATCATAAATTTCAGGGTTGGAAGAACCAGTGAAAACCCTGCTGGTTCCTACCCGTTTGTTGTGAAAGTGCAGGCTATGGAGACGGGCGAAGTAGGGCTTGCCCAGGCCATACTCACCGTGAAGGAGTATCGGTCTCTGCAGCTGGATATGAATCCGAGACGCGCATCTGCGACTTTCACTAGACCATTGAATGACTTCGACATTCAGGTTCTCAACCTGGGCAATGTCGAACAGACCGTTGAGTTAACTGCGCTTGATCCAGATGAAGAGTGTGCGTTCGAATTTGACATGGATCGCCTGAATCTCCGTCCAGGAGAATCCACATCTATCCCACTTGTGGTACGTCCCAAATACTCCTCATGGATTGGGAAGCCCAGGCTTTTTGGGTTCACAGTTACTGCAAGGTCTGTTGAAGATAACTATATCAATAGCAAAACCCAGGGACAGATTGAACGCTATTCTCTTATCTCTCCAGCTCTAGGTGTTTTCTTTCTTCTCATGATTTTAGGGGCTGGGGGATATCTGTTATTAAAACCTAACCCGCCAGCTCGCGTCAGAATCAGCTCATTCACAGTAACACCGCAAACAGCTGTATCTGGCAGCTCAATCATGGTATCGTGGAATGTGCAGGGTGATTACAAAAGATTCACGCTTAGTGAAAACGATGCTAGTAATCAGATCTACTACACCCCTCCTTCTGCTCAGGAGAGCAGTGGCAATATGAAAATCACTCTTAACCAGGTATCAAAACCCACAACAGAACGTTTTGTTTTTACTGCCAGTGGTCCCGGAGGAAGGGTATCAAGCGCACAGGATGTGACTGTTAATCCAGCCCCACTTCCTCCCAAGCCTGAACTAACCAACTTTGAAACTGAGAGCAGCGAGATACATGATGGTGAAGAGGTGAATTTTTCCTGGGTTGGTGCAAATGCATCCAGTTATATCCTGGATCCCGGTGATCAAAAACTATCCGGTGAACAGGAGTCACTGCAGCTGAAACCTAATCCGCCATCGCTGCCCTATACATATACATATACACTTCGTGCAATGCCACTACCCAATTCTTTGGGCAAGCCTGTGAAACGTTCCGTTACAGTTACAGTAGTATCGCCATCTACATGTATCTCGAAAGTGATAGGGTTCCGGGTTGTGCCATCAGTGGTATACTTTGGAGCTAAGGTGCAGCTGAAATGGGATGTACTGCGTGCACAAACGGTTTCTATTGTTGATGATTTAGGGAATACACTTGGCACTGGGCTTCCGTCAGAAGGTCATCTCGACGTTACAGTGAATGCTGTGACGAAGTACACTCTGACAGCCACCGACAATGGTGGACAGACCACAAGCACCACGTTGCAGATAGTTCCTCAACCGAGACCCATTCCCACCATTACTGCACCCAGCGGAACTCAAACGGGACCAACAACTACTCCGGGTAACAGCACTTCTGCTAATCCAGCAAATTCTGCACCAGCCTCAAAATAAACTAGGAGAGATTATAATGTCAACTTCACCACAAGATGATGTGTTTTTACGCGTTTCAAGCATAGATGCCCCCGATGAAGTTAACGCAATCTGTTTTTCCCCGGATGGAACTCTAATCGCTGTAGCAGCTGGGGACAAAGTACATGTGTACACTGTTCCTGAGAAATTCCGAAACAGTAAGCGCTCAGAACAGGATCAAAATAGTCGCTAATCTATAAGAGTTCACCAACTTAACCGAATATATTACCAGCAATATATATTGGTGAAAACTGGTGAGCAGTATCAGAATAGCGCTAATAACAATCTTTATTTGTCTCTGTCTGCAAGATAGAGGTGTGTGTGCAGTTGTAAACAAACAACCTCACCCCATCATTAGTGCCTCGGCAGCGATACTAATTGATCAGACTACTGGTAAGGTTTTGTATCAGAAGCATCCCGATCTACGATTACCTCCAGCCAGCACAACCAAAATCATGACCGGGATGCTGTTAGCCAGGTCACTTCCGCACCCCCCCATCAAGATTTCGCCACTCATAGCATCAGTACCGGGAGACAGCGTTAAGCTCATCCCGGGTAAATCATATCCAGCGGCTAACCTACTTGAAGCGATGCTAATGGTGAGCGCAAATGATGCCAGTGTAGCAATTGCTAACAGCTATCCTGGAGGACAGCCAGCATTTGTAGCTGCCATGAACCAGCTTGCACAACGTTTGGGAGCGAACAATACGCATTTTGTGAATCCCAGCGGCCTTCCAGCGAACAATCACTACTCAACAGCTAGAGACCTTGCTAAAATAGCTGCTGCTGCTGAGCAAATACACCTATTTGCCAAGATAGTGAATACAAAGTCAGCACTGTTCCCTGAACCATCGGGAAGTGCTCCTGTTAAAATGGAGAATACCGATACCCTGCTAGGGACGCTTCCTGGATTAGATGGAGTGAAAACTGGATATACCGATGCTGCAGGAAACTGCTTTGTTGGAGATCTCCATTTTCATCACCACGAACTTATAGTAGTGGTACTCCATTCTCAAAACTGGCAGCAGGATACACTGGCTCTGTTTCAATACGGCGAAAAGCTTGATGCGGCTCACAAGCAGCCCTCATCGCCCACCGCGAGCGAAAGTTCCAGCAGAGCACATGGCAGAAAAACAGTTTTGGGTAACCCACCAACAACACAATCGGATGATACTGGACGCCCACAGGATGGAACAGCACCCACAACTGGCTCAAATGCAAATGGCAGCAGCCCTTATGCGTCCAGCTCCGATCCAAATTCAGATCCGAGTCAATCGGTACAAAATAGTGAGAAGGTTATTACTTATCATCATACTAAATCATCTTTCAAACTGAATAGAAATCAGAATCGTGATAAACGCCTGATAGATAATCTGCCTGCGTTCTACCGTAGCAAACACTCGTTTTCTCTATTTCCATTGCTGATCTGGCTGATGCTGATTGGTTTAATATTATCAATATTCTATTTCATCTATAGAAATAGAAAACGGGAGTCAAGAAAGGTTACTCGCATGTCTTTAGCAACCCTGTTCAACAGACAAAGCAGACCAGGCGTGAAGCGGGCTGATAAAGTGGCTGATACCGCAAAGGATATTGCTCCAGAGTTTACATTCACAGCGCAGGCTCCTCTTAGAACTTCTGGAGAAGAGTGGTTACAAAAAACTCTTGAGGATCCTTCGCATCTGCTGGATCCAGTATTTAGAAGACATATCGCAGCTGTTTTCAATTCTGATCCTGAAGGCTTGAAACCTGTTCTTGATCCTCTCTTGAGTTGTGAAGATATCATGGTTCAAGTGGTTTCTACAGAGATTATGGCAGCGAGTTCGCCAATGGAAGCTGAAGAAAGTATATTGCGCCTTCTGGAAACTGAAGGTATAGCTTTGGAATGTAAAAATGAGGCTGTGAGAGCATTGAACAGGTTAACTGGTGAGAGGCATCAGACAGTTTACACCAGATTAGCGTTGGATGAAGGATCTTTAGCAGCGGCAAATACACTTGTGAAATATAGAGAACTGTCTAATGTGACACTTGAAGCTCTTAAAAAATGCACCCAGAAAAAATCGAAATCTAACAGCGCCTCTGATCTGCAGAAACATGCCCAGCTGATCTGTACGGTGAATGTGATACTCGCAGCACATGATGCGGAGTATGAGAAAGAGGCAGAGCGTTTGCTCCAGGAACTTCCTCCAAGAGTGAAGGAGAATATTGTATGTTCTCTGCTGACAGGTGCTAAATCAGAGTGGGCAATGAACAGGCTTATCGATCAGGTTCTCAATGGCAGTGCATATCCAGCGATGCAGGCACTTCTGAATTTCGTTCCTGCAAGCATTAAACAAAATCTCGACGCTCGTCAAGCAGGGATGGATGCTGGAGAGAAGACCCGTGCTCAGATACTCAAATGGTTATGTGCTGGAGAAGGGGAGTTGGAGTCGATAAAGCGACTTTCGTCAGCAGGTAATGAGACCGCAGCCGGTGCACTAGCGCTTGCATCATCCCATCGATGGAACGTGAAAGGCAAGAGTGACGGTGCAATGGTAGCAGCAGCCCAGATTATATCCCTGCGGCTGGGCTATTCCGAATTTAGCACAGAACAGCTTGCACGAACTTTCAGACGCACGGCTTTGCAGGATAACGAAAATCAGTTCCATGATATTCCGGAAGTTCTTCAGCCGCTTGCTGAGGCAAATACTAACCCTGATGTGTATGAGGCAGTTCAGGCATGTCTGCAAAGCGAAGATGGAATGGATACACTACTGGGAGCGGTGGCTACTGCGAAGAGTTCGGCTATTCAGACTGAAGAGCTCAGATTCTGGCTGGACAAGTGTAACCCTCAGACTCGCATCTCCATCCTGAATACGCTTACACGAGAATCACTATCAGAGAGTAATGAAATACTGGAAAAACTGGCGAGATCGAGTGACAATACAACCAGATCCATGGCACTACGGGCATTGCGGACACAGCCGCCATCACAGCCATCTGCTATCAGTGATGAACAGACCAGCTACAGTGAGGCAGCATGAAGAGGGGTGCTAGACGAATTTATTCAGGGCGATTGCCACACCATCTTCTGAGTTCGACCTGGTAACCCAGTTAGCCACTTCTTTCACTTCGGGTAGTGCATTCCCCATAGCTACCCCCACACCTGCCCACTGAATCATCTCGATGTCATTCATATGATCACCTATTGCAAGAATCTCTTCCCGCTTAATGCCAAGGTGATTCGCCATTGTCTCTACACCCATTCGTTTGCTTACACCCTTATTGTAAACTTCTACACCCCATGAGAACTCATTTCCAGACTGAATAACAGCGAACCTGCCTTCACCTTTCAGTTTGAGCCGATCAGCTAGAGGACGAAGTAGTTTTGCCGAATCGAATGCTGCCACCGAAACCGGCTGAAATGGTATGTTAAATTCAAGATTGTCATGGGGTTGATACCTCGGCGATTCTGCAAAGTCACCAATGGGCATAGATGGCGGGTAGAGAACAGCGGCACTATCTAATCCGGGCGAAGTAGCGTCGTTATAGACATAGGGAGTAGCACCTGATTCCAGAATGAGCTGAACAATCTCTTTTGCCTGGTCATCAGCTAAAAGAACCCGCTGTAATACCTCTTCACGCGATACGTCAATCACTACAGCACCATTTGAACAGACCAGGAACTGGCCATTAAATGGCAGAAGATTCAAAACTGGCTCAGCCGTGTATCTGGTTCTGCCAGTACAGAGCACAACTTCACAGCCCTGTTGATGAATTCTTGACAGCTCTCTGCGAACGCTTGGAGATATCTTTTCTTCCCAATTTATCAGTGTTCCATCAATGTCTATGAAGACTGCGCGTATTGCCATTCAGGCTACTCCTAGCTTTTGTTGAATGATCTCACTAATCAGTTTTATGGCATTATCTACCTGATCCTGATCTTCACCCTGTGCCATGATCCTTAAAAGCGGTTCTGTTCCAGATGGACGAACAGACAGCCATTGGGGATTTTTAAAAGAGGATCTAACTTGTTCGATTACATTCAGAATGTCTGGATCCTCTTTCCATCCATCCCTGTTTTTAATCCGTATATTTTTTAAGATCTGTGGATAAGAATGGACTGGAGCGGCAAGATCAGATAGACTTCTGCCTGTTTTATTCATGTAGCACAGGAGATATAACGCTGTGAGCAGACCATCTCCTGTTGGTGTGAGGTGCGGGAGCAGAATGTGTCCGCTCTGCTCCCCGCCAATGGATGCCTCTGTGGAATCCATAGCTTCAGCCACATACCTGTCGCCGACGTCTGTTCGGTGGAGACGAATCCCATGGCGGGCTAATGCCTCCTCTAAGCCAGCATTGCTCATAATCGTTGCGATCACAACTTCGTGGTTAAGCTCACTATTCTGTGCCATGCTTGTGGCAAGAATGTACATGATCCTATCGCCATCCACAATATTCCCGTGTTCATCTGCAAGGATAACTCGGTCGGCATCACCATCGAAAGCGAGACCTGCGTTTGCACCTACTGCAGCAGTGCAGGCAGCCATCTCCTGGGGATGAGTCGATCCACAGCGCAGATTGATATTGATTCCGTTAGGTGACGCATGTAACAGATCTACCTCTGCACCAAGTTCCGTAAATATAGCAGGTGCGATGGTATGTGCAGCACCATTGGCACAATCCATAACAAGGCGCAGACCATTCAAAGGCAGGTGTGATCCAGACAGGAATGGCTTTTTTATCGCCTGTATGTACTCAGTAAGTCGCTCAGTGTCTGTATGATATCTGCCTATGGAAGTTGGTAATGCTCTATTAAGTTTATCCCAGTTAGGATAGAGTGCAGAAATTTCTGCTTCCACAGCGTCAGGTAGTTTTCTGCCATCTGGTCCAAAGAACTTAATCCCGTTGTCTTCAAATGGATTGTGAGAGGCAGATATCACAATTCCCGCTACACCTTGCCGATTCAGTACAATACGCGAGATAGCAGCTGTAGGTGCAACACCAACACTGCACACATCCACTCCCATGGAGGCGATACCAGCCGACAGAGCTGCCTCGATCATCTCCCCAGATAGGCGAGTATCCCTTGCAATGTAGATGACCGGCCGATGATCATGTGGAGAATTCTCATGGAAGTACACTCCCGCGGCTATGCCCAGTTTTAGAGCAAGATCTACGGTGAGGTCTGAATTTGCCTCGCCACGAACGCCATCCGTTCCAAACAGTTTTCTTGTTGTCATACCTGTAGACTCAATCGGAGACTCTTACCAGTGTTGGGCGAAGCACTTTATCGTGGAACATGTAGCCCTTCTGCACCTCTTCTGCCACCTTGTTGGGATCTAGCCCTGTATCCTGGGCATGACCAACGGCTTCGTGATAATGCGGATTGAACTCCTGCCCAATCGCATCGATAGGAGTTAAGCCGATTTTTTCCAAAGCAGTACTCAGCTGTTTGTGTGTCGACTGAATGCCATTCAAAAGCGCTTCAAAGTTGCTGGTCTGCTCTGCGGCATGCAGTGCCCGTTCAAAATTATCAAGTGCAGGAAGAAGCGCCTTAATCAGGTCTTCCGTGGCATATTTACGTTCTGTTCTAGCCTGCTCTTCCATCCGTCTTCTGAAAGTCTGGAATTCGGCCTGTAGGTAGAGGTAACGCTTTTCTGCTTCCTCGAGTTGAGTTTTCAGAGCATCGTTTTCTAATTGAGCATCCTGACCTTCTTCAGGTACCAGAGCCTCATCTATTTGAGTTTCATCAAGCTGGGTTTCCTGTTCAGCGGAACTATTTTTATGTTTGTGTTGTGACATATTTATATTCTCCTAATTGATTATGACATGCAAATGGCGACCACCTGTGGTCGCCATTTGTGCAAGAGGGTAATGAATTAACATCAATAAATATCTCAATGCAATTCACTAACTGCCTCATCACTTAATCTATGCAAGGCTGAGGTTGGTAAGTACAGTAGACAGACTGTTCGCCATTAATCGGACAGATGCTACAGCTCTGTCATATCTCATTCTAGTGGGTCCGATAACACCAATAAAACCCGCCCTGCGTTCACCAATGTAGTAACTTGTAGTAACTATGCTGCAATCCTGCATCTGGTTCCACACGTTTTCTTCGCCGATAATTACTGTTGCTTCCCCATACGATTCCATAGCCTGAGATAGCATCTGACAGAGCAAAGAGCGCTGTTCCAGAGCATTCAGGAGATTCTCCAGACGTTGGACATCCTTGAATTCAGGATGCTGAAGCATTCTGCCTGTACCCTCTACGAAAACACGCCGTTCTGATATTTGAGATGCGGTTTGAGTGAGATGGTCAAATATTCTGGACAGGAGTGCCTTATAATGAGATAGTTCACTGGGTATCTGCACACGCATCATGGACGCGGGAATAGATCCCAAATTCACCTCAGCTACAATACTGTCCATGAAGTTTGAAAGAGCCTGAAGTGCAGAAGGACTTGGAACCTTATCAACCTCAAGCAGCCTGTGCTCTACCTGACCTGAGGAGAAAAGCAGAACCAGAAGCACATGCCGGGAGTCTGCCTCAACCAGATGTGTTCTTCTCAGTGTAACGCCATCCAGATCCATATCTGTGACCACAGAAGCGCAGGTTGTTAGTTCGGATAGTATCCGACTAGTCTGCTGAAGTATATTTTCTACCTCACTCTCCACTTCTCTCTTCAGACTATCAGCAAATTTCTTCTCTACTGGTGTAAGAGATTTTTTGTGAGACATAAGACGGTCTACATAATATCTATAGCCGAGACTGGAGGGTATCCTGCCAGCAGATGTGTGAGGCTGGATGAGATAACCCATTTCTGCCAATTCTGCCATCTCGTTTCGCATGGTGGCGGACTTGCATTCAAAATGATACTGCTCAATTAGCCGGTCTGAACCCACAGGCTTGGTTGTTTCAACATAATCGTCAACGATTGCCTGTAATATCTTTACTTTTCTTAAATCTAGCATCTTAAATATCTCCACCTGTATCCTACTGAAAGAGTAATTGTTCAACTCCAAGGATTAACCTTACAGACTGAAGTATGACTTACATTGTACACCTTTTCACATAGTTCTTGAGGGACAAAAGCAATAATGTTCGAAATTTGAGGTAAATCTTTAGATTGATGAGTAAGTCGCATGGATATAGGACCGTAAGGTAGCAGGCATCATTTCGCATACTTGCAATGCGGAAATCGCCCGTGGGGACAACGGTTCTGAATTCACTTTGCACCAGAAAATTTAAGAAGCTGCATGACTGATAAAAATGGTATCTCTGGATATCTTTTTTTGAATGCTCACACTGCCATTATCCGATAGATTGGGTGAATGCCAGCTCTGAATTGGAGACATGGAATATATAAACAATAGCAGGAGTATGTACAGAATCCAAACATGCTGAAGGCAAGAAAGATACTTTATGAAACAGTCGCTCGATATGACACGTTAAACTGTGAATCACTTTCAAGAACACTTAATATTTTCAATTATAGTTTAAACATTATCCAATTGGTGCTAAAACTATGCTAAATCAGAAAATAGATCTATTTCACACCACGGAAGATTGAAAATGGTACTCTCAGTTGAAAATGTATCATTCTGGGCAGATGGATCCTTAAACGGTGTGCATTCTGATAACGACCGGTATTTTCGAAATGTTATTTCTGCGAGACTGCTAGAGGATGAGCACACATTGTCAAAAAGTCTCATCTCATTATTTCAATCATTTCTAGCAACGCTTTTGGGTATTACTGTTTTTCGAATGTGCATTGGTGATATATCGCTGGAGATGTTCGCAATAGAAATAGTGATTTTTCTGACAATTCTTGCTTACGCAAGCATTAAGGCTAACGTTATTCAATCACAATTTACCCGATTACCAATTTTTCCTAGACCGCTTTTCATACACATCAGGTGGGTGAGAGCTGTAGCCATACTTATCAAGAAAAGATGCACGCTATCTGAGAAATTAGAATGTATGCCTGAGGATAGCCAGGTTAAACGTCATCGAACGCTGCTGCGCTATTTCGCCAATACGACAAGAGCCGGTAAATTCTGCTTTGCAGACAAAAGTGAAATCGAGATGCCAGGAGAGATATTATTTGCATTTGAGCATGGAACAGCATCAGGTCTACTATCAACCTGCTTGAACAAGTGTGTGGATGATTTGATTGTGACTACAACAGCAAGACTGCAGCGATATGTCCGCTGTATCCATGTCTTGGGAGTGCTCTATATCGCTGTAATGAGATTAGCAACAATTCTGAGGAGTGCTTAAGAGCAGAGACGCAGGTTTATCTGCAAAGGATTCTATATGCCCAATTGAGCATCCAAGCATGTTATTTCTCCTGACAGAAACCTCTTAACATAAATCAGCCAGCCGCAGTTCAAATCTGTTAATTATACTTCTATGAGATGATTGATGATAGAACAGCATCACACTTAATCGACAAACTGCCTACACCGCGTATAATATAGTGATACAAAACTAAGTATCACTATTTTCAATTATCTGATCCATACCGATATATCGGCTGTGATGGGAGTTAACCAATGACGGACGTGGGTGAAGTACCTCAAATTTCCGAGATAGCCAGAATCAAAGCAATCAAACTTGCTGAGACAGTGAATTCTTACTGGAAAAGACGGGCCATAACAAACAGGATTGCTGTTTATCTTTCTGTTTTCGGTGCTATTCTCGCAGGTGCGTTAACTGTAGAAGAGTTTTTACCTTCTCCACTCCTTCCGTGTGGTGGACAGGGAGTAGATTGCCAGACCGATTTTCACAGTGCATACGGGCATTTAGGACCAATCCCAACAGCTTTGTTCGGATTAGCCATGTATATCACTGTTCTGGTTCTTTGCGTTCGACGAAAGAAATCAATCTACCAAACTTCTGAATCCATGCCAGAGGTACGTAAATCCATTAGAAAGTATGATGGACTAGTATTTCTTATCACTTTGCTAGCCTTTTGTATATCCTGGTGGCTGCAGTATGTTGCAATTTTCGTTGTGCACAGCTTTTGTCCATACTGCTTTACATCAGCTATCACAGTGTCATTGCTGTTCATTCTTGCCATCCATGATTACCTCCTTTTCGAAAAGGAACTGGGAGGCGAGCAGAAAATGGTTCTCGGTATCATTGGTGCGATGATAGCCGTTATGATGGTATTCTGGATACCGCAAATTCATCTTATCATCGAAGAGCAGGCAAAGATTCAGGCTGAAGAACAGCCGCATGCTCAGCCTATTTCACTTAGAAATGTCATATTAGACGGCGGTCATGCCGAAGGGAACCTTAACAGCAAGTATGTTGTTGTAGAATTTGCTGACTATGGCTGCCCTTACTGCCATAAAGCATCTAACATGATTCCGGGTCTCCTGAAGAAGTATCCTGACATTAAGTTTGTGTTCCGGAATTTCCCACTGGGAATGAATATGCCTCAGGGTCCACTTCATCCAGGTGCAGTTACAGCGGCAGATGCTGCCGAAGCTGCTGCCCTGCAGGGTAAATTTTGGCAGATGCATGACGCACTGTATAAAATACAGGCACAAATAATGGATCATCCGTTAACTCAAGATCAATGTGATGCCATCGCGCAGGGTATCGGTCTGAATATTAACCAGTTCAATGCTGATATGCAAAGTAAAAAGGTACAGGATACAGTGGGTAACGATTTTCAGGATGGCAGTCAGGCTATGGGTGATAAACCGATGACTCCAACATTTTATATCGTCACACCAGATAAGGTAACTTCGTTAATAGGACCAGATGTACTCAAGAAAACTCTGGCAGACCGTAAATCAAGTGTATGGAAATAACTTCCAAGATGACACTACTCAGAACTATTAAGGCGGCAATTTGTCTGTGTCTTGTAAGCTGTTTTTTCACAATTGGTAATTGTGACAGTAATGTGTGGGTAATCGGTACGATGACAAACCGCCAGGGTGAACCAATAGCGAATGGAGTTGTACTAGCATATAATACCAACAACACAGTAGCAGCCTGGGCTAAAACAGACTCTGAAGGTGAATATGCACTGCCTGTTCCACAGTACCTCCTCCATCTGCAGCAGCCACATGGAGGAGGTTTTCTGTCTCAGGTAATAGGTGGAGCAGAGCATCTTGTCGGGGGAGCTATTGATTTTTTCACAAGTCCATTGCGCGCTGGTGTAGGTGCTGCGGCTTCTGGAGTTGCTTCTACCATGGTAAACCCACTGGCAAAAGGTGGAATTGCTGCAGCAAATATTGTTCTTGACCAAACTCTCTTTGCTCCAGAAGATCATGACAAGAAGCAAGTTCCCGAGCAGGCAAGAAATCTTC